>CAYPYM010000671.1:0-2204 GCA_964414435.1 uncultured Ignavibacteriales bacterium
CCACCGACATTTCAAGCACTGACATGCTGCGCGGCCGATCTGAGGATCGGCCGCAACTTTATGCTGAACGCCGCTACGAATTCTCTTACTCAGCCCGGCTGACAGCAATGTCGGCCGGGCTTTTTCGTGCGCTCCGGCGCGCGGAAACCAGCAACGTCGCGACGGTCTTCCGGACGCAGCGGAAAATTCCTTGACATCAAAGAGACTCAGACTCCATACTGATACCTGAGCAAACAAGCTTTTCAAGATAAGCCTTATTTCGAGTCCGACAGTTTCGTTACGGATAACCGCCGCCCGACGGACCACTGTGGATTTCCCCGTGGTAATCCCGTGTAGTCTCCGGTCCATCGGGGCGGAGGGGCCGACGGCCCGGTTAACTGCGGATGGCGGCGGAGTGCTGCCGGTTCGCGAAACAACAGCTCAAGGACGTCGAAGGAGGTGAACACGAGTGAGCGCATTGCGTAAGATCAAGGGACTGATTCTGGTATTCGCGCTCGTCACGCTGGTGACGGCCGGACTATCGACGGTATTCGCCACGAAAGCCGAAGCATCCAGGAAGTGCTGCTGGTATGTGATGATCTGTACGATCGACCCGCCGATCATCTGCTGGGAGGAGTGCCTGCCGATTCCGTGCAACTAGCGGATATTCGCGTTCTACACACTCCGGGCGTCTCTCTTCACCAATCGGGGATGCCTTGAGTTTACGAGACGGCGCCGGGGCAATCCCGGCGCCGGTTTTCTCTATCGCTCGGTCCCACCGTTCATGTCATTTTCGCTTTTCTGGGCTGGAATTCCTGCCTATCTTGAATCGAACCGGTCCGACCTTCGGGGGCGTCGCGGCCGCTTCACCTATCAATGCGGAGGGACCTGCCATGATCAGGAGAGCAATTCTATTCATTATCGCCCTGGGGTTGATTGCCGCGGCGGCGGTTGGCCAGACGCCGTGCGACCAGTTGCAGAACGCGCCGGTTCGTTTCGCGATCTTAGGTGATCGGACGGGCGGGCACCAGGAGGGAATCTACCCGACCGTTGTCGCGGAGATCGCGCGCATGCGGCCGGATTTCGTCATGACGGTCGGCGATATGATCGAGGGCTACTCCTCCGATACGGCGACGCTTCGCGAGCAGTGGGATGAGTACTTCTCGATTGTCTCACCGCTCGGCATGCCGATTCATTACACTCCGGGAAATCACGACATCACCTTCGATGGCATGGAGCCGACCTATCGGGAGCGGATCGGTCCGCCGTACTATTCGTTCGATGTTCGCGGCATTCACTTTGTCGTGATGGACAACAGCCGCGCGGAGTCGTATGCAGAACTGTCGCCGGAGCAGATTGCCTGGCTCAAGGAGGATCTGGCGAGTCATCAGGATGCCTGTCGAACGCTCGTCTTTATGCACAAGCCGTTCTGGTATCGGGGGGTGTCGGCCGGGCAGCCCGATTCGCTGCACGAAATCTTCAAGGCCTACGGTGTCGATGCCGTGTTCAACGGTCACTTCCACGAGTATTTCTCCGGTACGTTCGACGGTGTCACCTACACCGCAATCGGCAGCTCCGGAGCCGACGCCGTGGACCGGCCGGAAGGGTATCGCTATCAGTTCGGCTGGGTGACGGTCGACAACAGCGGCGTGCATCCGGTCCCGATCAAGCGCGGCGCCGTGGGAGCGTGGGACATGCGGCCGGTCGAGGACCTGCGCGCGGCCAACCGGGTTTCGGCGCTGGGGCTGACGTTCGAGCGGGCATTGACGGTGGATGCGAACATGCACGCTCAGCCGAGCACACTTCGGGTCCGGCTGGTGAATGAGTTGGGCACGGAACCATATGCCGACACGCTGCACTGGAAGGTGCAGGAGGGATGGATAATCGAGCCGATGGCGATGTCGTTCGAGGTTGCGCCGCGCGACACCGCGCTGCTGGATTTCACGGTGATGCCCGCGGAGCAGCTGAGTCCGCTGCCGTATGTCTGGACGAGCCTGCCGTACGGTGAAGGGGAAACCGAGCAGATTGTGCAGGTCCTGCCGACGGCGCGCGAAGTCGCCTGCCACCGGACGGAAGGTACGGTCACGATCGACGGCAAGCTGGACGAGGTGTTCTGGAGCGACCCGGTGACGGTGTTGTACGGTTACGACGGCAAGGTGTCGCCGCAGGATTCGACCGAGTTCTACCTCGCGTACGATCATGATACTCTGTACGTGGCGACGTGG
>CAYPYM010000672.1:0-1802 GCA_964414435.1 uncultured Ignavibacteriales bacterium
GCGCCATTGTCGGCAGCGTTGTCAAGGGCAGCCCCGCCGAGGAGGCCGGTTTCAAGGAAGGCGATATCATCGTCTCGGTCAACGGTCAGACGATCAACAACTCGACCGACCTGCGCAACAAGATCGCCGAAAGCCCGCCGGGAACGATGGTCGATATCCAGGTTTCGCGCGACGGCGCCGCGAAGGACATGAAGGTCAAGCTGGGTGAACTGCCCAACGACGTTACGAGCGCGGGCGGCAGCGGACTGCAGTCTCTGCTCGGTTTCACCGTGGCCGCCATGGACAATCAACTCGCGACCAAGTACGGCATCGATCCGCACGAACAGGGCGTTGTCGTGACCAGTATCGATGGCGCGAGCTCGGCCTATAACGAGGGCCTGCGCGAGGGCGACCTGATCCAGTCGGTCGATCGCCAGCTGGTCAGCACGCCCGACGATCTGGCCAAGATTCTCGAGAAGGCGAAGAAGGGTGACGACGTACTGCTGCGCATCATGCGCCAGGGCAACTCGTTCTACGTCGCCTTCCAACTGTAGGAATTCACACGCTCCGCATAACCGAGGCGGCGGCCGGAAAACTCCGGCCGCCGTTTCTCTTTGGTGTCATCCTCGTGCCCGGCGTTTTCCGGTCAGAATGAAAAGCCGAAGCCGAGACTGAATTTGTCGGTGTGGTAGTGGGACGTCTGCCAGGTGAAATACAGCTGCATGAACAGCGGCGGGATTCGTCCGAACCCGAACCCGATTTCGGAGTAACCCCCGGCCGCGGTGCGCAGATGAACATTGTCGACTTTGGCCGATACCTGCCGGAAATCGCTCCAGAACGCTCCGCCGTACGCAAACAGCGAAAGCGGTATCTTCTTTATCAGCGGCAGCCCCGACTTGCGGAACAGGGTCAGGCCGAAATTGTGGCTGGCGTAAAAGGCGAGCACGCGGTCGCCGACGAAGAGCGAGTCGCCGAGCGTTTTGAAACTCAGTTCCTGGGTGGCGTTCGGAGCGCCGAAGTCGACCGCAAAATAGCGCTGCGGCGGCAGAGCACGGTCGGACATGCCGCCGTACGCATAGAGTGACAACAAGCCCAGGCCCGGCAGCATCTGATACCGCTTGACCTCGACCGAGTAGCGCCGGAAGTCGAAATCGTTGTCGATCAGATCGGGAGAGGCGGTTTCGAACCGACTCTCGAATGCGGTCCAGGTCTCAGTCGCTATTGGCATCGCTTCATCGCGCACCTTGATGAGCGGGCGGGAGTCATACGTGAGTGCGGCGCTTACCGAGCGCATCTTGCCGTTTATAATCGGCGCGTTCGGCCGTCGTTGTCTCTCAAGATCGCGGATGGCGTAATCGGTGGCGTTCGCGACGCTGTATTGATCCCGATCGGCATATTCCAGGTAGAGGTTCGAGTGGGCCGTCGGCCGCAGGCCGACGCCGAGGCCGAGTCCCTTTTCGAGGTAGTAATTCAGGGGATTGTGCTTGTTCCACAGCTCTATCAGGGTCGGGTTGTACGATTCCCCGGCGAACAAGGTCGGGCGCGCAACGATCCGATCGTCGAATCCGGCCGTCAGCCGGAATCGTTTTCGGCCCGGGAACTGGTAGTCGAGCCAGTACGAGTGCTCCCAGTATTCTCCGGAAAAGGCCCAGCCCGTCTTGGCGTACAGGCTCGTGCGCGGAAGCAGGTTGCGGAACGCGTGCCCGGCGCCGAGATAAGGTCCCTCGACACCGTCAAACCGGAAGAAGTCGATGAAGGCGCTGGTCTCCAGCGCGACCGCCGAGAGAAGCGCGATCGACAGCACCGCCTTCCGGACGGTTATC
>CAYPYM010000672.1:1812-2196 GCA_964414435.1 uncultured Ignavibacteriales bacterium
CGATATGGGCATAACCCTGTTGTTCCTCGCCGGTGAGCGGGATCAGCGCACCCTCGTTCCAGGTGGTGGAATCGACCTTGTCGGCTTCGGGCGCGACTTCGATCGCATACTCATCGAATGTCCCGGCCGGAATGCCCTGGTTGAACACCAGCCGGTTGAGGGCCGCCACGTAGCTGAACGTCAGTCGCGGCAGCCCCGGGAGCGGGAACGATACGTCGCCGCGGAATCGCACCTCCACCGGCCACCAGATGTCGTTGTCGAACCGGGCGAACCGCTGGCTGAAATGCGGCTTCTCCACGAACGGCGCATCGAGCGCGTCGTTGAAGCCGAAATCCACACCGACCACGGCGAAGGTTGAGTCGGCGATGAGGATCTCGCCCTTGA
>CAYPYM010000673.1:0-2194 GCA_964414435.1 uncultured Ignavibacteriales bacterium
TATGACATATTCAATTATTTGCCGACCACATTTCAGCCGTCGGTTAATATCCCTGTTCCAAACAGCTATGTAATCGGACCGGGAGATGAAATTGTTATTTCTCTCTGGGGTGAAACCCAGCTTGTGTATAACCTGACCGTTGCTCAGGACGGCAGCATATATATTCCCGATGTGGGATTGGTATATGTCAGCGGTCTTACGATGAAAGGGCTCAGAGAAAAATTGTTTTCTGTTTTATCCAAAAGCTATTCCTCGCTTGATGTTTCCGCAAAGGGAGGGGCTAAAACTCACCTTGAAGTAACAACAGGAAAACTCAGGAGTGTAAAAGTATATGTACTGGGTGAAGTCAACACGCCCGGAGGTTACACACTTCCAGCCCTTTCTACGGCATTCACGGCGTTATATTATTCAGGCGGACCGACAATAAACGGAAGCCTAAGGGATGTTCGGGTTATGCGGGGAGGTAAGGTTGTTTCCACTATAGACATTTACGACTATCTTGTTAAAGGCGATCAATCGAGCGATATAGGTCTGCAGGATGGAGATGTTTTATTTGTGCCTCCGGTCGGTGAACGGGCAGCAATTGAGGGAGAAATATTCCGGCCCGGCATATACGAATTAAAAAAGGGTGAACAATTAAAAGATCTTTTAAGCTATGCCGGCGGAACTAATTTTAACACAGATTTCAAGGACGTATATATTGACAGGATAGTACCTTATGATGAGCGAAAAGATTATCAGAACAGTGTTCTGACAATTGATCTAGGCTTTAAGACTTACAAAGAATTCAGGAACAGCAATTTCCCGCTGATCGACGGAGATTTAGTTATAATTAAGACCTTGCCTCTAAGGATTCAGGACAGAGTCAATATTTTGGGAGATATTAAACATCCGGGTTCTTATGAACTGGTGAAGGATATGACCGTCAAGGATCTTGTAATTACAGCGGATTCGGTTTTCCCGGATGCATTCCTTCAAAAAGCCCTTCTTATCAGAACATACCCTAACGGAAAGCAGAGCCTTTTAAATTTTAATTTAGCAAAGGCTCTTGAAGGTGATCCGGAAAATAATTTAACTCTGCAGAACCTTGATACGGTAAAAGTGTATCCTGACAGTATGTTCAATCCTGAAAGATATGTCGAAATTTTCGGTCAGGTAAGGAAACCCGGAAAATATAAAGCATATAAAGGAATGACCGCCTCAGATCTGATCGCATTGGCTGGCGGCCTCACTGATTCGGCGACTACTCAGGCCGTAGAGATTACCAGGCTGGATACCACGAATGAAGCTGTTTTTGCGCATAAATTCACCGAGAATCTGCCAAAGGATTACTGGAACTCAGATAGAAGCAGGGAGATTGCCCTAAAGAATTATGACAGGGTCTTTGTGCAGATGGATCCTTTAAGAAGATATCCTATGAATGTTTACGTTGACGGGGAAGTCAAATATCCCGGAGCCTATGCAATCCTGAACAATTCTGAAAAACTTTCAGATTTTATTAAGAGGGCCGGAGGATTTAAACCTACTGCTTATACAGAAGGAATTTATGTTTATAGAAAAAATTCACTTTTCCATACCTTTGAAGCCGACACTTCCGGTTTGCCAGATAGTACTAAGGCAAAACTATTGCAATCCGGCGCTATGTACAAGCGCTCATTAATAATAAAAAAGTATTCTCAAAGAATTCCGATTCAGTGGGATGATATAGAAGAAGATACATCGTCTATTTATAATCTTGTGCTTCAACCCGGAGATTCATTGATAGTACCCCGCAATCTAAATGAAGTGTATGTGCTTGGTGCTGTAGGAATCCCTTCAACAGTGCCTTATAAAGAGGGAGCATCTCTCGATTATTATATTACTCAAGCAGGGGGTTATGCCGAAGATGCATCCGAGGGAAATGAAATTGTGATTGAACCAAACGGCCAAAAATGGCATAGATCAGGTTGGTTTTTTATTCCGAATGCAGAGATTGAATCCGGTTCTACTATAATTGTTCCTACTGTACTTACGACAGGTAGTAATTTGGGTCCAATCTTACGAGATGTAATGACTGTTGTCAGCGGCGCCCTTGTATTGGCTGTAGCAATTATAAGGCTGACGCAATAGGCAGGAAGAGGAAGGAAAAAGGAAAAAGGAAAAGCAGGAATTAAAAAGGATGAATTAAAAAGTAAAAAGTAGAAAGGGTAGGAAG
>CAYPYM010000674.1:0-2194 GCA_964414435.1 uncultured Ignavibacteriales bacterium
TGACGGTCTCAGCTTCGCTCAGGGCTCCGGTATCGCCCGGACCTCCTGGGCTTTCTCGAGCCTGCTGACCGACGAATACGCCGGTCACGACTACCTGGATTTTTATGGCGGCTTGGTCTCCGGTGCGGGCGGTGTCGATACGATTTCATTCGGCCTCCGCGACAGCTACCCGGGGGCCAATGAGCCGTTCCTGCTCACCCAGCGCCCGAACGAATACACCAATCCGGCCGTGCCCGAACCGACCACGATGCTGCTGTTCGGACTGGGACTTGCCGGCGTTGCGGTGCATCGGCGCGTTCGGAAATAAACGGCTCGTCGTCTCTGCACAATCGGCTCAAAGTAGAAAAGCCCGCTCCGGCGGGCTTTTTTTTGTTGGCTGGTACGCCCCGACCGGCCTATGTACAGGTGTATCCCGTCTGATCTTTCATGTCAACAAAGAGGCATCGTATCACATGGCCGACAAGAAGACGCCCGTTACGATCCCCGCGTGGATCGGCAAGAAAATATACCTGAGACAACTCACCGCCGAAGACGTGGTCAGCATTCAGACCTGGCGCCTCCAGAGCGATCTCACCGCGCTCTCGTGCCGCCCGATCGTCATCACCAGTCCGGCCGAGGCGGCCGAACGCTACAAGAAGGCGGAACCGTCACTCGACCATCAGCGTCTCGCAATCCTCCGGAAAGAAGACAACGTGCTGGTTGGATCGGTCGCGTTTTTCGATCTGAACTGGCTGAATCGTTCGGCCGAACTGGGGGTGGTGGTCGATCCCGATGAACGAAGGAAGGGGCACGCCGCCGAGGCTATTCGGCTGGTGGCAGGTTACCTGTTTCGATTCCGGGGACTAAACAAGGTGCACGCCCAGACCGCCGCCTACAACAAAGCCACGATCAAGCTGCTCGAGAAGCTGAATTTCAAGCGCGACGCCGTCCTGCGGGCGCACTACTTCCACGACGGGCAGTATTACGACGGTCTGATTTATTCTCTTCTGTCGTTTGAAGTCGACTGAGGCGGCTGCGATTGATCCGGCCGGTCGGCGTTCTGGTTGTCGGCCGGTCGCTGCTGCTGATCCTGCGGCGGTCGGTTTTCACCCTGCTGCTGCGGCTGGCGCTGATCCGAATCCCGGTTGTCCTCCGACCGATTCTCCGGTTGATCCGAATCCGCCTTCCCCGATCTCAGCCTGTTCACTTCTTCGTTGAGTCGAAGCAGTTCCGCGCGGGCTTTCTGGGCGAAGTCGGTGCCGTCGGAGGCGTACAGCACCGAGCGTGACACGTTGATCAACGCCGGCTTCTGGAAACCGGCGGTGCCGTTCACCGCAGCCAGGTCGAGCGACCCGCCCTGGGCGCCCACCCCGGGGATCAACAGCGGCATCTCGCCGGCGAGTTCGCGGACCTCCACCAGTTGCTCCGGCGCCGTCGCGCCGACCACCAGGCCGAGATTGCGGGCTTTGTTCCAGTAGGCCACCTTGTCGGCCACGACCGCGTAGAGTGGTTTTCCCTCCACCGACAGCATCTGAAAATCTTTGGAGCCGGAATTCGAGGTCAGGCAGAGGATGAACGCGCCCTTGTCCTTATGCTCGATAAACGGCCGGAGTGAATCGTACCCCATGTACGGATTGAGGGTGACCCAGTCGGCGTTGAAATAGTCGTACAGCGATTGCGCATAGTGCTGGGCGGTGTTGCCGATATCCCCCCGCTTGGCGTCGATGATCACCGGGATATGTTCGGGAATGCGCGTGACAATCTGGCGCAGCAGCGACATGCCCTCGTGGCCGAGCGACTCGTAGAAGGCGACATTCGGTTTGTAGGCGGCGACCTGGTCGGCGGTCGCCTCGATCAGCTTACAGGCAAAGTCGAACATGCCCTTGGTCGACTTGGTGTACTCCTGCGGCATCCGCTTCGTATCGAGATCGAGCCCGACACAGATCATCGAGCGATTCTTCGCCTGAGCCTTGAGCAGTTTATCCAGCGCGTTCATCAGTATTTCCTCACCTTGCCCCGCAGTTCGTCGATCGAACCGAGTCCTTTGCGTTTGAGATACGCCGTGAGATCGGCGACAATCTTCACCGGCGCATCCGGTGCCACAAACAGCGCCGTTCCGATCTGGAAAGCGGAGGCGCCGCACAGGATGAACTCGACCGCGTCGGCCGCGGACGAGATCCCCCCGATCGCGATTATGGGAAGCGTGGAGTTGTTG
>CAYPYM010000675.1:0-2191 GCA_964414435.1 uncultured Ignavibacteriales bacterium
ACTTCCACCTTATATAAGCTGTGCAGTGAGGGCAAGATTCCGGCGGCCAAGATCGGCAAGCACTGGCGCTTCGACGAGGCCCGCCTGGCCCAGTGGCTTTCGGATACGTACGACAGGGCCATGACCGAGGGATCTTCAACCGACGAAACCGAGACTGATTCCGACGAGAAGTCATGAAAAATCTCCTGGATACAGGTCAGAAAATACGGGATCTGCTGGACGTCGAAAGTCTGGTCGGCACCGGGGCTTTTGCCGAGGTGTACCGGGTGAACCACACCTTTCTCGGCCGCCAGGCGCTGAAGATATTCAAAGCCGGCGGGATGTCGATGGAGCGGGTTAAGGATCTGCTCGGTGAGGCGATACTGCTTTCCCGTCTGGGGCACTCCAACATTGTCAGGGTATTCGAGGCCGATGTTCTTCAGCTCACCGACGGCATCCATGGATATTTCACGATGGAGTTGGTCGCGGCGGGGAACCTCGAGCGCTTCTGGCAGTCGCACGGTGAGCGTTTCGTTCCGGTGGAACACGTCATGGACATTATCACGCAGTCGTGTCAGGGGATGGCGCTGGCCCACAGCGAAAGCCCTCCGATCGTGCACCGCGACATAAAGCCCCAGAACATTCTGGTGGGATATCAGTCCACCGGACTGCGAGTACGCATCAGTGACTTTGGGCTGGCCAAAGCGGTTAATCCGCTCACGCGTATGGCGACGGCGGTGGGTACGGCCGGGTTTCTCGCTCCGGAATCGTACGATTCCCCGGCGGGAGATGTATGGGCGATGGGGTGTGTGCTCTATCTGTTATTGACAGACCATCTGCCCTATACCTCGCTCCCCGACGGGACTTGGGCCGAGTCTGCCGACTATGATCGGCCGCTGGTTCCGCCGAGTACCCTCAATCGGCAGGCGGACAGTCATATCGACGACATGGTTGCCCGGTCTCTCGCCGTGGAGGTTCGCGAGCGGTATTCCGATTGTGTCCAGATGCTCCGCGACCTCCAATCGTGGAAACCTCGCCCGGCAAAAAGGATTAACTCGGAGCACACCGAGAGTTCAATGGACGCATCCAAGTCTGCGTTGGGCGATCCGCTATCGATCAACGAGAAGATGGCGATGGCTCTCTTGCGACGAGCCTTTGAGCAGGCGCGATATGTGCAGGATCTGCAAGGGTCTGCGGATCTCCTGGAGGAAGCTTTCAATCACTGGCCGCCCCTTCGCAACGACTATGAGTCGCTCGTGAAGCGCTGGCGGCTGGGTGTCATTATGTGACGGAGATGTTCAAGTGAATGACAGGACCGCTACCGATTCAATTCCGGACAGAGTGAAGCCGTTTGAGCCCTTTCTGAAAGCAATTCGGCCGTCTCTCTACGGGCACAACGGATTCTTCGTTCTCGGCCTGCCCGTCACCGCCACTGTCCGCCAGTTAAGCCAGAAGCAACAACTGGTCAAGATGGTCGAGAAGTTCGGCGATTCGGGCGAGGCCGTTGACAGATCTCCGCTGGCCGATTCGCCTCCGTCGGTGGACCAAATGAAGGAGGCCCTCCGCCGCTTGATGGAGCCGGAACTACGCCTGGTCGATGAGCAGTTCTGGTTCTGGCCGCGCGGGGACTCGGCCAACGGCGAAGATCCGGAGTACGCGCTCCTGCGCGACGGAAACGTTCCGGCGGCACGAGAGCACTGGCAGGACGACGTTCGATCCAGGAGGTCGCTCCCGACGGCGATCCACAACCTGGCCGTCATTGCTCTTTTCGAAGCGTTACGGGACTCGCAGGCGATCGGTGCCGAGGCTTCCGAATCAGTTCTGGAACAGAACCGTCGCCTGTGGGAGACGGCTTTCTCGGCCTGGAAGCAGAGGTGCGACAATGAGGACCTCTGGCTGTTCCTCAGCGATCACGTTAAGGCGATGAACATGGTCGGGATCACGCCCGGCGTCATTCATAGAATTCGACGGTCGAGCGACGGTGTCGTGCTGATCCTCCTGAGTGCGCTGGCGGTGGAGGCGGCCGAAAGACATCGGCCGGACCTGGCGCGCCACTACTCGGGAATCGTCTTTTCACTCGGGGACACCGACCGAAAGGGAGCGAACCACCTCTACAATGCGATCGCGCCGATACGAAGTCGAGTGACGGGTTTTATCGAAGCCTCCGACGAGGCGGCCAAGGACTCGGAGAAGGCTCCCGAAGCCGGAAGGA
>CAYPYM010000676.1:0-520 GCA_964414435.1 uncultured Ignavibacteriales bacterium
TCTGACTGATGCAGAGTTCGGCGCTTTCCATAAGATCCTCCGGCATTTCACCAATTTTCCGAATGATCCTTCCGTCTTCCGAAAATTGTCCGACGGCTACCACGCCGTCGATTTTCATAAGTCGATCAAGTCCAATCATAACATACACTCCTTCTTCAAACCATGGTCCATGCCTATTCGCATGACATATGATACGACACGGCACAAACTGGCGGCTATGCGCCGTGTCGTATCTCATTCTCTCGAATGGCCGTCGCAGCCTCAAATCCCTCACGTACGGCATCCATGATCTGGCGGGGCGCCCGGGCATCCCCGACCACCGTGACATCGATCCCGTGCTTTCGGATAAGTACTTCCAATTCATTGACTGATCGCGTGCCAACGGCCACTATAATTGAATCGAATTCTCCCAATGATTTCTCAGCACCGTCCGTGAGCACAAATACTCGCCTCTTGTCGATCCTTGTGACCTCAGTGCTTCGCAGTATCTTCACACCGGATTCAGTCAGGTACTGGAGCG
>CAYPYM010000676.1:530-2190 GCA_964414435.1 uncultured Ignavibacteriales bacterium
GAGCGTCATCTTTCTGGTAATGGGCAGCATGTCCCGCGCCACCTCGTCGAGTAACTCCACCACAGTTACTTCATGCCCTTTGCGAACAAGGAACTCGGCTGTTTCCAATCCCACCATGCCTCCGCCGATAATGAGGGCACGCCGTCCGACGGTGCGGGTTTTTATTAGCACGTCTTCCGCGGTGAGCAGGCCCCGTGCGCCGGGAATGGACAAGAGGATCGGTGTTGCACCAGTAGCGATGATGACCTGATCGGGATTTTCGGCAATAATGCTTTCGACGTCGGCCTCCGTGCCAGAACGGACATCAATATTGCTCTGCTTGACGAGGTGGATGATCGAATCGAGGGGACGTTTCATCATCGCCTTCCCGGGGGGCAGCCAGGATAGATTAAACTGGCCGCCCAGGTCGTATTTCTCAAACAGGATGACTTCGTGCCCCAGCCGGTCCGCGGACAGGGCCGCTTGCATTCCGGCCGGTCCACCACCAACGACGACCACCTTTTTGGCTTTTGAAGGCCTTCGAATCTGATCCGTTTCCAGTCCCACTTTAGGATTGATGACACAACCCAGGCCGACGCCGGATTTCACCCGGGCAAGACATCCCTGCAGGCATGCCCCGCACTGAATCACCGCTTCATCGCGACCTTCGCTCATTTTCTGCGGCAGATCCGGATCGGCAACGAGGGGTCGACCCAGCGCAATGGCATCGACGATGTGGTTGTCGAGTGCAAAGCGAATGTCCCGGGGATTACCCAGCCGGCCGGCGACGATCACCGGCAAGTCTGTCTTTTCCTTGATCATCTCGGCCCACTCAAGATTTTTGCCTAAAGGCAGCCTCATGTGCTGGTAATACCACGGAGGAGAATCACATGCTGATCCACTGACCACGTGGAGGGCAGCTACACCGTGTTCACGAAGGAAACCGGTCAGGATGATGGCGTCGGCAATGTCCATGCCTTCCGAGGTCTGTTCTGATGCCGATATCCTCGCAATGATAGGCAGGTGACGATCGATCTCAGCAGTGATGCCCGACAATACTTCAGCAGCAAAGTGGTAACGGTGCTCGGTATTACCACCATACGGGTCTGTCCGCAAATTCGTCCGGGGTGAAAGAAACTGAGCGATCAGGTAACCGAGGCCAAACTGGACCTCAATGGCATCGAAGCCGGCCTCAGCCGCGCGGCGGGCCGCGCCGGCAAATTCCAGTGCCACTCTCTTAATACGGTCCCTTGTCATCTCCACCGGGGTGGCCCCAGTCGTCGGACAACTCACGGCCGACGGCGCTTCCGGAGCAGTCCCCGTTGCCTTTGGGTTGGCAGCCCGACCGGCGTGGTTGAGGTGAGCGACAGCCAGCGCTCCACCGTCATGGATGGCCGCGACCAGGCGTTTCAACCCTTCGAGTTGATCATACGAGGAGATACCGAGTTGCTTCGGGTGTTCTTTGCCTAATGGATCGATGTAGCATGGTTCTACAATTATAGCACCCACTCCTCCTTCGGCCCGGCGGCGATAATAGGCTTCATGGCGGTAGGTCACCTTACCGTCAGGCGTTCCAAATGCTGTCTTGACCGGCGCCATCAGAAGGCGATTGGGAAATTCAACCGATCCGATACGCAAAGTCGTGAACGTATTCATTGCAAGCTCCTGTGTCTTATGTGCG
>CAYPYM010000677.1:0-256 GCA_964414435.1 uncultured Ignavibacteriales bacterium
TTCTACCTCGGGGTTTCGGACAGCAACGACAGCCTCCGGTATCGGACCAAGGAGATCCTGAACCTGGATGCCGCATTGCCCGCCGGTCACTATGACTTTCCCGTGACCGTGCACGGCCTCTTTCCGATTGACTCGGGTTCGCAGGCCTTCTATTTCCTCGGGGAGCAGATAACCGGCTCCTGCCACGTGGAAAACATCATGATGACCGAGCTGTTTATCCCGACGGCGTACACGACAATCAACACCCCGACGCCGC
>CAYPYM010000677.1:266-2186 GCA_964414435.1 uncultured Ignavibacteriales bacterium
TCAGACGGTAGCGCTCGATCCGACAACGGAGCGAATGGAGGCCGCTTCCTCCAACCAGCAGCGGGTCGATCGAGAGATGGCGGCCGTGAAGGCGGAACTGGAAGCGCTGAAGCAGCGGCTCAATGCACTGTCGCAGCAAACAACGGCTGAGCAGTAGGCCCTTCCAATCGAATCTGCTCGTCGGACACACTTAGCAAAGGCGGCGTCACATGATTGACGTCGCCTCTTCTTATCAATCATAGTAAGATTGATTCTCGGTACGATGGTGAAGCTCGCAGGGGTTCTCCTTCATCCGCCTCAACGGCAGACGCTGCGGAAGTTGAAGTCGTATGAGAAGTCGAGCAGCTTCACCTTCTTCCAGGCTTCGACCGCCTCCTCGTCGCGCTTCAGACCTTCGAGCGCGAGCCCCAGGCCGTGATAGGATGCAGCTGACTCAGGCCAGAGTTTGATCGCCTCCCAGTATGAGTTAGCGGCACCCTGCCAGTTGCGATCGCCAGTTCCCGGCGGATCGGGCGTCTTGAGCAGATCGTAGCCCTGGCGTTGCCACCGGATGAAATCAGCCTGTCGGTCGATGTTCGGCGGGTCCATGTGTCGTGCCTGCATAACGAGATTCGCCGTGCGCATGCACCAGAGGAGGTTCGGTTTGAGCGCTTCCGACGTGCAGCCGCAGAGGAGCGCGCTCGTTATCGCGTGGGCGCATTCACTTATGTCCGTCCCGCAGATTTCAACCAGGCATCCGGCGAGGTCGCAGTAGGCGTTGCCCATATTCCACATGAGGTCGTCCGCCGGCTGCCCCTTGTCGAGCGCGTCCCGCACCCATTCGTGCAGGCAATTGATTCCCTCCCGGTACAGCGGTATCGCCCGTTCAAATTCCTTGTTTCCCATGGCCTCGGCGCCCATATTCAAGACCCCGACAATCTCATCCAATGGTACCATCGCCATACTCCTGCTTTCGAGTTAAGGGACTTCGGATTGATACCGCAGTCCGGCCTATCTCAATCCCGCCCGCATCGCCCATCTTCTTGCCGTCCGTGTACCCCCGGGCGCTAGTCCCGTCTCGTGACTTTGTCAACGCACTTCGACGGCACTTCTCGGTCGCGCCGGAACCCCTGACCCTGGTCGGAATAGAGATCGCAGTTCGCCTTCGTATGGTCCGAGGACCACTTCTGACAGTGAACACAATCCATACAACGGTCACCGGACTTAATCTTCGCCATCGGAAACCATCCTTGTCATACTGGTTGGAAATGCTGTGTCGGTCCACCCGTTACAGCCGCTGCATAATGGAGTATACCATCCAGATCGATACGGATCAAGGACAAACCGAAAAGGGGCGGGCTCCCCGGAACCCGCCCCCGAACTCGGGCGTACAGATCGATGACGATGTCAGGTGTCGCCGCCGCGGCTATTCTCCTGGCGCAGCCTGTGCTTTGCGCGCCGCCGCCGCCTTGATCGCCCGCGCGGCGATTTCACTGTCGATCCCCAGTATCTCGATCAGCCGGTCAATCGCCTCATCGAGATGATTGAGCCACTCACTGTCGGGATAGGTCGCGCGAAGCTCGTCGGTGATTTCGTCGGCGAGTTGTCCGATGAGCGCGGCCAGCTTCTGGCGCCGCCCGACCTGAAGGAAGGGAATGATGTACCGGTTGGCCGCCCAGCCGAAGATGAGCGCCGCGACCGATCCGAGCAGGCCGGTCAATCCGGCCTGGCTTATCTGGATGTCCACATGATTCTCCTGTTGAAATTCGTGCGGAGCCGCCGCCGGCCGGCTACCACGTTAACTGCCACGCGCCCGGCCCCGGCGCGGTGAAACGCCGCCGCAGAATCGCACCGTCGCCGCGTCTGATGGTTATCTCGTACTCCGTGTCGGTCGGAACCAGCATCGTGGTCGGGATAACGTCGAGAGAGAAGAAGCCACGG
>CAYPYM010000678.1:0-2185 GCA_964414435.1 uncultured Ignavibacteriales bacterium
ACGCCGTCGGCGAGAGCCGCCACCCGCCGGCCGGCGACGTTGAAGACTTCCAGCGTGACGTGCTGGGTCGACGGCAGGTTGAAGGCGATTTCGGTGGTCGGGTTGAACGGATTGGGGTAGTTCTGCTCGAGACCGAATTGCCCCGGCAGGGCCATGCTCGGGCCGGAACCGTCGGAGTAGACGAAGCCGCTCTCGCACGCCTGGGTCACGACATTGGCGCCGGCGTTATAGGTGTAGCCGGTCATGACGATGTCGGTGACGGTGAAGCAGAATTCGGCCGGCGGGGACTTGGTCTTGTCCGACGTGAAGACGGCGCTGCCGTCGGAACCGGTCGTCGCGGTAACGGTCGCGGTCGATGGCGCGTTGAAGTTGCCGTAGACGGTCGCTCCCGCCACGGCCGCGCCGCCGGCGTCGATAACCGTTACGGTCGCCCGGCCGCGCCGATTGGCGCCGGTGGTGATCCGCACAACCGTGATGTTGTCCACATGCATCTCGGAAGTCTGCGATTGGCTGACCGAGATGTAGTTGGTGCGGGTCAACTGATCGGAGCCGCAGGTGCTGCTCACGGTCAGGGTGACGGAGTAGTCGCCCGCGGCGGTGTAGGTGTGCGACGGATTCTGGGCCGTCGAGGCGCCGCCGTCGCCGAAGTTCCACGACCAGGAGGTCGGATTCCCGGTGGACTGGTCGGTGAACGCGACAGCCAGCGGGGCGTTGCCGCTGGTCGGCGAGCCGACGAAGCTCGCGGTCGGGGCGGCGCTGACCGTGATGTACCCGCTCCTGGTCTTCGTATCCTGACAGACGGCGCTGGTGACGGTGAGAGAGACCGTGTAGGTGCCGGCGGCGGCGTAGGTGTGCGAGGGATTCTGGGCGGTTGACGTGCTGCCGTCGCCGAAGTTCCAGCTCCAGCCGGTGACCGAGCCGGTTGACAGGTCGGTGAACTGGACCGCCATCGGGGCGCAGCCGGAGGTCGGGGTGCCGGAGAAGTCGGCCGCGATATCGCACGGCGTCCCGCCGCAGTTGGCGGCGTCGAACGCCAGCTTGGCGTTGACGATACCGGTGCCGATGTATTTGCTGCCGGAGTACGGCGTGGTATTGTTGACCATCAGCGACCACTTCTGGGCCGAGGTCAGGCTCGGGTCGCACGATTCGAGGAGAGCCGCAACACCCACGACGTGCGGGCAGGCCATCGAGGTACCGTCGAACACCGCAATGTAGTCGGTGGTCGGGTCGGTCGGCTCGCAGACGGTGCTGAGGATTCCGACGCCGGGGGCGGCGATGTCGACCCAGCTCCCGTAGTTGGTGAAGCTGGCGGCGGCGCCGGTGTTGTCGGTGGCGCCGACATCCATGCAGTCCTCACGGGTGCCGAGATAGTCGGCCGAGGTGGAGTTGCTGTTTCCGGCGGCGACGATGACCATGACATCCTGGGCGATCAGGAAGTCACAGGCGGCGGCGAGGCCGCCCGAGTTGGCCGAGCCCCACGAGCAGTTGATGGCGGCGACATTGACGCCGCTGATTTTCAGGTTGGCCATGTAGTACATCGCTTCGGCGATGTAATCCATGATCACGACCCCGACTGTTTGGTTGTGATACGACATCGAGTAGCCGATACGGCACGGGACGATTTTGACACCATTGGCGACCGTACCGGTGAAGGTGCCGTCGCCGAAGCCGCCGGCGATACCGGCGACCGCATAGCCGTTGTTGGTGATCGCCGCGATCGTGCCGGCGACGTGGGTGCCGTGACCGTTGCCGTCGAACGGGTCGTTATCGGCGCCGCCGCAGTCGAGGTCGGTGCAGGTGTAGCTGTACCAGTCGGTGCGGTCGACGAAGTCCCAGCCGATGACGTCGTCAATGTAGCCGTTGCCGTCATCGTCAATACCGTTGCCGGGGATCTCCTGCGGATTCACCCAGATGTTGCCGTTGGTCGAGTTGTCATTCGGGCCGGGCGGGTTGGAACCGCCGAGGTCGCCGTGATCGTATTTGACGCCCGAATCGAGCACGCCCACCACGACAGTGTTGTCGCCGGGCGTCACATCCCACGCCAGGTCGGCATCGATACCAAAGGTATCCCAGTAATGCCACTGGTCGTACGGATAGGCCACCGGCGGATCGTCGAAGTAGGGATCGTTCGGGGTCATCTTGAACGTGCAGATACCGATCGGTTCGACGTGATCGACGAGCGGGT
>CAYPYM010000679.1:0-2185 GCA_964414435.1 uncultured Ignavibacteriales bacterium
GCGGGAAATGACGGCCCCGGGCCGACGTTCGACACCGACGGATACCAGCGCCCGTCGAGATCGGTGCGGCAGGCATACACGCCCGGCGGCGGCATGATTTCGTGATGGAGGTCGAGGTTGGCGGTGCGAAAGCCGATCTCGCGTCCGAGCGCCGCGCCCTTCACCACCGTGCCGAGAACCGAGAACCGCCGGCCGAGCATCGCCGCGGCGCGCTCGAGCTCGCCCGCGGTGACCGCCTGCCGGATGGTATCGGTGTCGCGCAGTTCGCCAATCACGATGACATCCGGGTCCTCTCGCAGAGCGGCCCTGACACCGGCCGCAAACGAACCCACGTGCAGACCGACCTGTCGCTGCGATACGAGCGAATTCTTGTTTTCGTGGATATACTCGATCGGGTCTTCCAGCGTGATTATGTGCCGCGGGAAATTTGTGTTGACGGCATCGATGATCGCCGCGAGGGTCGTGGTTTTCCCCGAATTGGTCGGGCCGGTCACCAGAAGCAGCCCCGACCCGGACGCGGTGAGATGCGAAACGGTTTCGCTGAAGCCGAGCGCATCGAGACTCGGTACGCAGTCGGGTATGAGACGAATCGCGGCGCCGATCCCGCTGTGCGTGTGATAGACATTGATGCGGAACCGCGCCACCGAGGGGACGCCATAGGCGACATCGAGATCGCCCTCTCGCTCGAACCGGCGGATCTGTTCGTCCGAGAGGATCTCGTAGATCAGGGCCTTGATATTGTCGTTGCCGAGCCGCTTGTGGCTCGTCTTTTCCAGCCCGCCGTTGACCCGTACCACCGGGACAGACCCGGAGGCGAGGTGCAGGTCGGAGGCATCGGCATCTTTGACTATCTGCAGTAGTTGGTCGATTTTTGCCATAAACTCTCGTTGTCGTTCGGGGGAACCGGCCGTTTCTCATTGTATCGGTAAGAACGGCAAACGATTGAAGCGGTTGACCGCGATCCGGTTGTTCAATCTTTGCACAGGGCGGACTGCAGCCGGCGCAATCGTCTCGAGATCCGGCCCGACGCGGCAATTTTATGTTGCTCGCCTCCACCGCACCGTGTACCCATTACGGTATGCCTCGCCGAATCAAACAAAATCGCTCATTCTGGGCCCCCCTCGCCGAGAACCTGGCCCACCGTCTCTCCGGCACCAATCAGCGCCTGCGGCGCCGGGTGGTCCGCTACGGTCTCTGGGCGGTCGCCCTGCTGTTTTTGTATTCTCTGATGGGGGGCAGCTACAGTATTCCGCGGATTATCCGGCTCGAATTCGAGCGCCACAGCCTGATCGAGGCCAACCGCCAGTACACCGCCGAGCTGGTCGACGCCGCCCGGATTCGCGACCTGCTGCGCCACGACCCGAGCTATATCGAGTATATCGCCCGCACCCGGTACCGGATGGTCCGTCCCGACGAGACCATCTACCGCTACCGCGGCCAGTGATTTCCCATGTCTCTCGAAACGACCGAAGCCGTTCTGTTGAAGGCGTTCAACTGGTCCGAATCGTCCCGGACCGTTGTGCTGTTCACCCGTGATTTCGGCAAACTCGCCCTGGTCGACAAAGGGGGCCGGCGAATCACCGGTAAACGCGGTCGACTGGTGCCGTTCAGCCGGCTGGAAGTAACGTTTTACCACTCCGAAAAGGAGTCCAACGGCTATGTCTCGGATGTCGCTCTGGTTCAGGCTTACTCGCTCGAGCAGGAGGGCAGCCTCGGCCGCCTGGCGTTCGCCTCGGCCGGCTGCGAGTTGCTTTACCAGCTCCTGTCGGAGCGGGAGCGACAGGCCGGACTATACGAGTATTTTGTGACGTTTCTCGGCCAAGTCGAGACCGTTCCCAAGCAGGCGCTCGGCCCGGTCTTTCTGACTTTCTTCATCAGGCTGCTCTCGTTCCTCGGCTATCACCCCTCGCTGGGATACTGTGTCGGCTGCGGGAAGTCGGGTGACGCGCTGATCAACGGCGAGGGAAAGCTGAATTTCTCGCCCGAACGGGGCGGAATGGTCTGCGGCGCTTGCAAATCGGTCGGAGATTATTATATTCCACTTTCTCCGGAGAGCCATCGGCTGCTCCTGGCGCTGCAGTCGGCCTCGCTGAAACAGGCGGCGGCGCTGCCGGTCGGTTACAACGAAACGCTTCGACTGATCGAGGCCCTCACGAAGTTTGTCGCTTATCAGGCCGATATCAAG
>CAYPYM010000680.1:0-550 GCA_964414435.1 uncultured Ignavibacteriales bacterium
CATCGCGATGGAGCCTGAAGAGACGACTCGTGCGCTTATGCGGTCTATAGACTCTTCCACGATGTCCTGCCAGCTCCCTGCCTCCAGGGCCTCCGCGAGCCCGCCGTCCTGCCAGATGGATACGCCTTCCCTATCCTTCCACCGGCCCTCGTGGAATATGTTAGGGTGGTGGTAGAACAGCGACGGCCTGTCCTGCGATGCCTCGTGCATTATGGGCGCCTTGTCGCGGAGTCGTGCACTCATCTCCCGGGCCATCAGCCCCAGCTCCTGCGGCATCCCCGGCCGTTCGCTTTCCTTCGCCATGTAGATTATTTCTTCAGCCGAATACTTGAAGAAACCGTGGGAGTGGAAGCCGAGCGGAAGGACCTTTCGTGCCTGGTCCCTGTCAGTTTCCCACATGCGCTGGTAGGCGCGGAGCGCAGGGAGCATGCTCTCCTTCGATTCTGCCGGCAGCCCCCTGGGTATGAGCAGGTCGTCCTGGTCGATTTTCATCCGGCGGGAGCTGGCGATGAGGTAGGAACCAAAGGGGAACGTGCTGCCATAGAGGTCC
>CAYPYM010000680.1:560-2183 GCA_964414435.1 uncultured Ignavibacteriales bacterium
GCGTGCCCCCTCCTCGTCGATTCCAAGTGTATTCGCCTCACCCCTTCGGGCGTTAGCTCGCCTGCCTTTTCCGCAAGGTTCCCTTTGTCGAACACCAGCAGGCCGGTGGCCGCAGCAATCTGGTCCACACCGAGCCCACCTGATTCGGGGCCCCAGTCTATGAGCTTCACCCGGAGCGCGTCCTCCGCCCTCATTCCCCCACCCACGTGTAATGGACTTCCTGGAACTCCCGGCGCAGCCCGACAGTATCTTCCTTTACCTTTTCCGGTTTCTCCCCCTTCAGGGCCACCCGGGACAGCAGCTCCGCAATCCGCCCCATTTCTTCTTCCTTCATGCCCACCCTGGTCATCTCCTGCACACCGATGCGTATGCCGCTCGGGTTCTGCAGCGTCTCCGGCATGATGGTGTCCCAGGGCAGGAGGTTCTTGTTTAGTATGATGTTGGCCTCCTCCAGCGCCCTGGCTGGCTTTAGGCCCCCGCCCTGCTTCCGCATGTCCAGCACGACCTGGTGGCTGCGCGTGAACCCCCTGTCCTCGCCCAGCACGTCGAAGCCCAGGTCGAACAGTTCCTCTGCCAGCTTCCGGGCGTTGGACAGTATCTGCTTCGAGTATTCCTGGCCGAACTCCTCCATCTCGTATCCTGCCATCAGCGCAGCCGGCACGTGGTGCAGGTGGTGGCTGCTTAGTATCTTCGGGAACACAGCCTGCTCCACCTTGTCCCACCTGTCCTCGTCCCTGCTTATTATCACGCCGCCCTGCGGCCCGGGGAACGTCTTGTGCGTGCTGGCCGTTATCATGTCCGCCCCCTCCTTGAACGGGTCCTGGAACTCACCGGAGAACATCAGCCCGAAGACGTGCGCGCCGTCATATATGAGCCGCGCCCCCACCTCCTGGCACGCTTCCGCGATGCCTTCCAGCTCAAGCGGGAACGGGATGAGGGAAGCGCCGACCACGACCAGCTTGGGCCGGGCGCTGCGTATTATCTTGGATGAGAGGTCAGCGTCTATCCGCCACTCCTGCGTGTCAAAGGCCAGCTCAACCGTAGACAGGGCCAGTATCCCACCCGCCACGCCCCCGCCGGTGTGGCTGGAGTGCGCGCCCGCCGGCACCGAAAGTGCGGCCATCACGTTGCCGGGCTTGGCGAACGCCCGCATGACTGCCATGTTGGCTATGGCTCCGGACACGGGCCGGACGTCCGCGCGCGCGGCTCCGAAGTGGTCGGCGAAGAACTTGTTCGCGCGGTCCTCTACCTCGTCTATGAACCTTGTGCCCTGGTAGCCGCGGTTGAACGGGGTGCCCTCCGCATAGCGGTGGGAGAAGTCGCCCGCGTATGCGCGCTGCACCCACCTGCTCGTCACGTTCTCGCTGGCAATCAGGTTGATGCATTCGCCCCTCCACTTGTCCTGCCCCTCTACCTTGTCCATGACCCAGTCCCGTCCGTCCATTGCCAGCTGAGGGGCCAGCAGTTAAAAGGAAAGCTATAGCAAAATACAACGTTTCCATAGTTTTTTAAGAGCCGGGCGCGCCTTTATATGAAGAAGCGAGCGGGGTAGGGCAGTCTGGAGTGCCCGCCGGGCTCATAACCCGGAGGTCGGAGGTTCAAATCCTTCTCCCGCTAGGAGGC
>CAYPYM010000681.1:0-2180 GCA_964414435.1 uncultured Ignavibacteriales bacterium
TCGCCGTTGGGCAGGTCCGAGGGTTTCGCTTGGATCGCCCCGGAGAAAATCCAGGGGTGGCCGGCGAGCACGGTGGCCTCGCGGCCCGGCTTGAGAACAATTGTTGGTTTCATTGCGCCCGAATATAGGCGAATTTGATCCAAAACAACAGCACAATCGCATTATGCCCGAACGGTGCTTCTGATCCACACCAAAAGTGGGCAGAACAGTCTGTTTTTCGTTGACTGAACTGTCCCGAGCGGTCATATTCCGAGCAGTGTATTCGTGGTTGAATCGGCTGTCCCGACCGCCCGGCGCGGAGGGGCGGCCTGCATCTCAAGGAACTGGCGCGTCGTATGGATTTTCCCCTCTATTACATGGATTTTATCGGTAACCGGATGCTCATGGCGATGATCGCCATCGTGCATGTCATGATCAACCATCCCTTCGCGGTCGGCGCCTGGCCGCTGATCGCTATCCTCGAATGGAAAGCGTGGAAGCTCAAGGATGCGGCGTGGGACAATCTCGCCCGTCGCATCACCTTCGTGCTCTTCATTATCACGACCACGCTCGGCGCCCTCACCGGGGTCGGCATCTGGCTGACCGCGGCGCTCATCGCGCCGTTTGCGATCGGCAGCCTGCTCCGGGTCTTTTTCTGGGCCTGGTTCAGCGAGTGGCTCGTTTTTGTCAGCGAGGTGATCCTGGTGCTCATCTACTACCTGACCTGGCACCGCTGGCACGCAGGGGTCTGGAAGAAGGTCCACATCGGGATCGGCGCCCTCCTGAGTATCATGTCGTGGTTCACGATGGCGCTGATCGTCGCCATCCTCGGCTTCATGATGGGCACCGGCGACTGGTCGATCACCCGAGGTTTCTTCTCGGCCTTTGTCAACCCGCTCTACGCCCCGCAACTGATGTTCCGCACCGGTGTCGCGATGATCACGGCCGGCCTGACCGTCTGGTTCCTCATGTTTTTCTTCACCCGCAACGCGCAGGAAACCCGCCGCCGGGTGACCCGCTTCGTGTCGACCTGGATTCTCGCCTGGACACCGTTTGCACTGGTCGGCGGCATCTGGTACTGGGGACGGGTGCCGGCCTCGATGTCGGCCAACCTCAATGTCGCCCTGGCCACCCAGCGCTTCATGCTCCACTACAAGATATTCATCGTCGTGATCGCGGTCGCGGTCGGCCTCGTGATTCTCACCGCCCTGATCGGCCTGATCCGCCCGAAACTGGTCCCGCGCTACTGGCTGATCGTGCCGTTCGTACTCGGCCTGTTCTCGCTCGGCTATTTCGAGCGGGTGCGCGAGTTCATCCGCAAGCCGTATGTCGTGGCCGACTATATGTACTCGAACGGCGTCACCAGGGCCGAGCTGCCGATCTATCAGCGCGACGGTCTCCTGACCTACGCCACCTACGCCGGCGAGCGCTCGGTGACATCGACCAACCAGCTTCAGGCCGGGCACGATGTCTACATCCTGGCCTGCTCGCGCTGCCACACGACCAACGGCCTGAACAGCGTCCGCAATAAGTTCCGCAATCTCTACGGCGACCAGCCGTGGGATCCGAACGTGATGAAATCATTTATCAAGACCATGCACCTGAGCCGAACCTACATGCCGCCGTTCCCCGGCAACGATGCCGAGGCGACCGCGCTGGTGGCCTTCCTCAAGGACCTCCAGACCAACCCGCACACCGTGCGCGGCGTGCAGTCGATCGGCATCACCCTGCCGAACACGCAGACGGGTCAGTGACCATAGAGAAGAGAGATAATCTCAGAAACGGGAGATACCGACAGCAACCATGACGCTCAACGCACTGCTCATAGCCGCCGCGGCCGTTCCGGTGCCGCGTGATCTCGACCTGCCGCTGCCGCTCGATCCGTGGATCCTCAAGATCCTGATCGTGGGGCTGTTTTTGGCGCACATTCTCTTTGTCAACCTGATGGTCGGCGGCTCGCTGCTGACCGTTGCGATGGAGATCATAGGGCTGCACCGTCCCGGCTACGATGCGGTCGCCCGACGGCTGGGCCAGACGATCACCGTGAACAAGAGCATGGCGGTGGTGCTCGGGGTCGGCCCGCTGCTGGTTATGAACTTGCTGTACATGACCTACTTCTATTCGGCCAACGCCCTCACCGGCTACGCCTGGATCGCGCTTGTCCCGCTCGTCACGCTGGCGTTTCTGATCACGTACCTGCA
>CAYPYM010000682.1:0-2180 GCA_964414435.1 uncultured Ignavibacteriales bacterium
GAGACGGGAGAACAAATCACGGCGGAAATTCTCGTCGTCGATTTCCTTCGCGAGATCCTTGTTGGTCGCGGAGATGATCCGGACATCGACATACGAAGTCTTGGTCCCTCCCACCGGGCGGATCTCGCCCGTCTCCAGAACTCGCAGGATCGCGGCCTGGGTGGAAAGCGGAGCATCGCCGATCTCATCGAGAAAGATCGTGCCGCCGTCAGCTTCCTGAAACAGCCCGGCCTTTTCGCGATCGGCCCCGGTAAACGCCCCGCGAACATGTCCGAACAGTTCCGACTCGAGCAGCGACTCGGTCCGGATACCGCAGTTCTTGACCACGAACGGCTTCTCCCGCCGCTCCGAATTCAGATGTATTGCCCGCGCCATAAGCTCCTTGCCGGTGCCGGTCGGCCCTACCACCAGCACCGGAGCATTGGTACCGGAAGCCCGTGATCCCAGCGCCAGAGCCTGCCGCATCGGGGGGGAATCGCCGATCAGGTCCTCGAATGTGAACGTGTGGGCCTGCGCCGAACGGAGTCGAACATTTTCGTCCTGAAGGCGCTGGCGGGCGATCTCCAGCAGCTCGTTGTTGCGGGCGAGGTCGTTGATCAGCCGGGCGTTGTTCATGATCTGCGCCGACTGCGACGCTATAATGCCGGCCAGCCGGGCGTGACCCTCAGAGAACGGACCGGCGCGGCCGCTTCGAAGCAGGGTCGTGATTCCGATCGGCTCATCGCGGGCAATCATCGGACAGCACAGGATCGACTGAAACCGATCGTCCTCCGCCGACAAACCGGGAAAGCGCTTATCCCGGTTGAGGTCGTCGATCCGCAAGGTGCGCTTCTCCCGCAGCACCCAGCCGCTGATCAGTTGCGACACCCGGTACGGCATCTCGTCGCCGGCTGCCGGCCGATGGCGCACGACCGTAACCAGTTCTTCCTCGGTCGTGCGTCCGACCAGGCTGATAATCCCCTGCGATGCGCCGGTGTAGTTGATGAGTTCATCAACCACGATCGACATGACATGATTGAGCTCGCGCACCCGGCAGATGCGATCGATTACCTGGTTGATTGTCTGAAGTTCGTGCAGTGCTGTCCGCAGACGCTGAAGATCGTCGTCTTCGGCCATAGCCAGACCTTTCGTTAGAGCCCCGCTAGTGTCAATATAGAATCGAATCACTCTCCGTCAATCTAGCATTTGAAGTGGATAGCCGGTAATCACCCCCCGATTTGCCTGATTACCGAATGCGGCCCTTGCAGTTGGAACGTTTCTCTCCACCCCGCACACAACTCTGGCCGGTTAGTCGCTAATCAGGAAGCCTCTCCGCCCGCGCCCCCCAATAGCCGAGCAACACATTGTCTTACAATGACTTCAATGGTGCGAAGTCGAACCGAAGACAACCGGCACGGGCATTGCACTGTGATCATCCGACGCCGGTCGCATCGGCCGCCAAAACAGGCCCGATGAGGCCGGACCGAACCTAAACAATGCAGGTACACTGCCGGAGGGTCCACCATGAAACTCACATTCACCATTCTAATCGCACTGGGGTGTCTGCTGGTTGGATGCAGCCAGGAGAGCAACCCGGTCACCGACCCCGCCTCGCTCGCCGCCGACGCTCTTGCTGTCCCGTCGATGGCGTATGCCAGGCAGCACACGCCGCCGCCGCTCGACCTGTTGACCGTCACCGATGGCTCCCGCTCACTCGAGCTGTGGCCGTATATCGGCGTGAACTTCGCCGGTGCGCCGCAGGATCCGATCAACCTCATCTTTGTCGGTCAGGCCGATCCGCGCGATATCCGTGCGGCGCTGCTCTCGCTTGATGGTGATCGGAGCGCGCTGGGGCTTCCCGACGCCTTCCCGTTCAACTGCCGCTGGACCGATGCCATCGGCGACATGGAAACGGCCTACTCGACGTCCGGCGGCTGGCGCGGCAGCGTCATCCAGCTCGCCTGCGGCGACTACAACTCGATGCGCTTCCACCTTCGCCTCTTCCGGGCCGGGGACTGGACCATCGCCAACGCTCATCTCGATGTCCTCATTCCGGGCACGAGCGAGCACGAGGTAATCAGCTGGGAAGTGGCCGAGCGGTTCGTCATCGGTGACTTCATGCGCAGCGGTCTGCTCGATCCGAACCTGCCCATGGTTCCCACACAGCAGATAAATGCCTCGCCCTTCCGGACGATCCGGAC
>CAYPYM010000683.1:0-2180 GCA_964414435.1 uncultured Ignavibacteriales bacterium
CGCCGAACGTATTCGTGAGGCAGCAGTTGCCGATGCCGAGGAAGTACTTATGGTAGTTTGTCAGGCCGGGCAGGTCGCTCGTTTCGAAGGAGGGATCATACTCGCCGTCGTGGCTGCCATGGGCGGTGTAGTTGTACAACGATACACCGTCATCGATCTGCTGGATAATGTCGCCCTCGACCGGTCCGTTAGAGGCCGGGTAGAGCCAGATGTTCGGGTTGATGCCGTGGGCGGCATTGAAATAGTAGTTGGAGCCGTAGTTGATCTGGCCGTTGCCGTAGGTGGGAGCGTAGCTGCCATCGACACCGGCGATCAGGATGACATTCGCGAGATAGCTCGGGTCGGGCATCAGATACTGCTCGTATTCGAGTGTCTTGTCGATCTGCGGCTGCAGCTGAGCCGGGTTCTGTGCCGAGAACCGGCCGTAGTAGATCTCCGGGAAGTTGTCGCCGGTGAACTCGCAGAGGTAGAGGTCGGAGATGTGGGCGCCGTAGTTGTAGGCAGGGATCTGCTGATCGTCGCCGACAAACAGCACAAACGACGGCGCCGGGTCTTCCGGCGTGCCGGCATCGTAGACACTCTGGATATAGGCTTTGATCGCGTTCGTGGTGGAACCGATTACATCGGTGTACGCCACTTCCACGATGAAGCCCTTTTTCGTTTTCCATTCGATGAATGGAGCCAGCTGCGCTTCGAACATCCGGTCGGAGATGATCAGGTACTTGATCGGGTACTTGGTCAGGTCGTCGCGGTAGTGGGTGGACGACTGCTGGCGATAGTTCGCGATCTGATTGAGAACCGGCTCGAAAACGGTCGAGGCGAGCCGATTGTGCATGTCGTCGTTGGTCGACCAGTCGGCCCCCTCGTAGGTCACCTGCACCACCACGTTTTTGTAGACGCGCAGCACATTCTTGAGCGGGTCGTACTCGATCGGAGAGATCGAGAGAAGTCCGATCGTGGTCGCGCGCATCGTGCCCAGCACATTCGCTTCCGCCAGCGGCAGCGAATAAAATCCCGCCTGAGCGTAGACGGTGCGGTTGTACTCGAACGGAACGGAGGCCGGATCCTCGGACTTGGAAATCGAGCGTTGGACCGGCAGGATCGGATTGGTGATGCCGAGGTCGGTGAGGGAGATTTCCTCGACCTCGGAGGAGAGAATGTCGACCTTGAGCTGGGCGCCGTAGGGGACGGACAGGAGCCGGTTCAAAGTCGGCAGGTTGGGCTCGCCGAGTTGCTGGGAGCGGGTGCATCCCTCAAAACTGACGAGAGTGAAAACCCCTTCCGAAGTGTTAACTTCGTTTAGTTGCAGTTCACTGAGGCCAAGTTCCAGTCGCACGCCGTCCCGGTCCATGTCGGTCACCACGACGCCACTTGTGGCGTTCTCGAGAGTGATCGTCTGGAGCGCGGAGACGGGGGCGGCCAGACCGAGGCCCATTAGACAAAGGGCAGCAGTTAGCAAGTACCTCTTCACGATTTCCTCCAAGGTATGACGGTAATACTTTTTTGGAATGCTTACTTGCGGATGATGCAGGTCGCGGCCGAAGTTGTAACATTGTGTGAATTCGACGGTTGTATCGTGGTACTACGTATCTCTCATTTCAATATAGTCCGTTTTTATACCGTAAACAACGAAAAAGATGGAAATATAGACCGAATTGTCGGCAAGGCGAGGGCCGTTGTAGGCCGGGGGAACCACCTCAAAACAGGTGCGCTCCCCCGGCGACCGCCTCAATCAAACGCTTGACACGTTCCGCGCCTCGCTTCATCTTGCTTGGAATCAATGAGATAGGACAAACTCTCGATGCGCCTGACAACACGCTATATATCCTCACCGGCTCTCTTCGCCCTGGTCGGGGCGGCGCTCGTAACCGGTTTTTTTGAACTGTGGCGGCTCTTTCTGCTGCTGGCGCTCGATCGAGCCGGGCAGCCTGTCCCGGCGCTGATCCTGGCAAAATCGTTCCTGATCGGGGCGCGCTTCGACTTTGCGATCGCCGCCTACATTTTTGCGCCGGTGTATCTGCTTGCCATGCTGCCCGGGATTGACGTCCAGCGCAGCCGCATCATGCGCGCGATCGTATTCGGGATCGTGAGTGTGGCGGCAGCGGCAACGTTCTTCCTGCACATGGCCGATATCGAATTCTTCAAGTTCTTCAACCAACGGTTGAACGGCATGGCGCTAT
>CAYPYM010000684.1:0-2178 GCA_964414435.1 uncultured Ignavibacteriales bacterium
AAGTTTCGTCTTGCCGTTTTCATCGCCGCGGTCCTGCTTTTCGCTTTCTGGTGCATTCACTTCTGGCACTATTCGATCGATGATGCCTTTATCACCTTTCGCTATGCCGAGAATCTGGCCCAGGGGCAGGGGCTGGTTTTCAATCCGGGCAGCGAGCCGGTCGAGGGGTACTCCAATTTCCTGTGGCTGCTCATACTCTCGCTCTGTTTCAAGATCGGTCTGCCGACCTACCTCGCCGCGAAGCTTCTCGGAATCGCCGCGACCCTGGCCACCGGCCTGATCTGGTTTGTTCATTTTCGTTCCGATGAGCGACCCTGGTTGTGGCTGGTCGGGCCCCTCTGGCTGGCCACGCCGTTCTCCGCGTTCTGGGCGGTGAGTGGTCTTGAACTGGGATTGCACGCGCTGCTGGTGTCTTCGCTGGTGCTGATGACGCTGCGGCGGTCGCGCTGGCTGTTTGCGATCGCTCCCCTGGTGGTTCTGAGTCGCCCGGAGGGAATTGCGATTGTGTTCACGGCGATGGTGGTGGCGGCAATCCGGCACGATCGCGACCGGCCGGTGTCGTGGTGGTACTACGTCGGGGGAATGGCCGCGGCGGCCCTGACAATGGGAGCGCTCGTGCTTTTTCGTCTGCAAGTGTTCGGATATCCGCTCCCCAACACCTACTATGCCAAGACCCGGTATCACACCACCGGCGTGTACGAACTGCTCCGGGTGCTTCTGTGGCTGGCGCCGCTGAGCGTCGCCGTGGTCTGGGCGGGAATATCAAATCTGTTCCGGCGGTCCGGGAGCCCCGAAGTTCTGCTGAGTTGTGCCGTCTTTGGGGCGCAGGCGGCGATCAGCTCGAGTGTGGATCCGGTCATGAATTTCCTCATGCGATATCTCGCGCCGTTCCTGCCCTTCATGATCCTGCCGGCCCTGTGGGTGGTGAAACGAATTCCGCGCGCCACGTTGCAATACGCATTCGTGAGCCTGACGGTGGCGGCACTACTGTGGCCGATCGTCGAAATCAGGCAGATGTCGCGGGTGAATGACGAAATCGTGGCGTCGCAGAATGCGGTCATCAAGCGGTTCAGCGGGGCACCGTCGAAGACGGTGGTATCGATGTCGGACATGGGCCGGATTCCGTACTACACGCACATGACGTTCAACGACATCTGGGGACTGGCGGACAAGGATATCGGTCACAAGGGATTTAACGGGACCTACGAATTCCTTCACATGCCCGACTACTTCCTGCTGGTGGGGTACATCGATACGGCGGGTGTGCACCTCAAGTTCTGGCGGGAAGAGAGGATTTTCGAGCAGGAGTTGTTTCCCCAATGCTACGAACTGGTGGATGTCGCGACGCCGCCCGGGGCGCGGGTCGACAGCGCCGGCTACTACTATCTCACCTTTCGGCGCAGACCGGGCGCGGTGGCGCTCGCCCGGAGTTTCGGAAAGGAATACTGGGAGCAGAAGATGCAGGCGGTCGACACGCCACGCTGACAATCGCCGGATCGGTTGTGCCGTGTGCCTGGGATCGGGATCAAAAGAAAGCCGCCGGTGTATCGCCGGCGGCTTTTTATCGGTTCGCACAATCCGAACGATTTACTTCTTCATGAACGGATAGCGGTAGTCGGTCGGGGGAACGAAGTTCTCCTTGACCGTCCGCGGCGACACCCAGCGAAGCATGTTCTGGATCGCACCCGCTTTGTCGTTGGTGCCGGAGGCCCGGCCGCCGCCGAACGGCTGATGTCCGACCACGGCGCCGGTGGGTTTGTCGTTGATGTAGAAGTTGCCGGCGGCGTGACGGAGCGTCCGTTCGGCCAGCGCCACCGCCAGGCGGTCGCGGGCGAACACGGCGCCGGTCAGGGCGTACGGCGAGGTCTGATCGCAGGTGTGCAGGATGTTCGCGAATTCGTCGTCGGGATAGACGTACACGGTCAGCACCGGGCCGAAGATTTCCTCTTCCATCAGCTTGAAATGCGGCTCCTTCGCAACCACGATGGTCGGCTCGATGAACCAGCCCTTCTTGTCGTCGTAATTGCCGCCGACCAGGATCTCGCAATCGTTGCTGCTCCTGGCGTAGTCGATGTACTCAACGATCGACTTGTACGCCGATTCATCGATGACGGCCGTGAAAAAGTTGGTGAAATCTTCCGGATCGCCCATCTTGATTGACTTGACGTCGCGCACGAG
>CAYPYM010000685.1:0-2177 GCA_964414435.1 uncultured Ignavibacteriales bacterium
TTTTACCGATAAAAAAAGCCCGGGAGTTCTTATTCCCGGGCTTTTTGCGTCTCCCCTTCTTCCAGTACTCGGCCGTCACCCTCTTGCTGACCGTCCTGCTCGCCTGGGACAAACGTCACCGTCTGCGGAACGTCACCGAGTCCGTCCTCGGCCTGCAGTTCCTCGCCGAGATCGCCGTGGAATCGGGCATCATCTACGCCACCGGCAACCTCAATTCGCCCTTCTCGGCCCTGTTCATCCTGACGATCGTTTCGGCGGCTCTCGTGTATCGTATGGTCGGCACCCTGCTGGTCGCCTCGATCGTCTCGCTCGCCTACACCTTCATCATCTGGCTCGGCCTGAGCCAGAGCGCCGGCGATCTCTCGGTGCAGGCGCTGCATACCATTTTCGAGACGCAGGAAACCGCCTTCTACGCCATCTTCCTGCACATTCTGATTTTCTACCTCGTGGCGTTCATGTCCGGCTATCTCGCCGAACGACTCAGCAGCCAGGACCGCCAGCTCGCCGACACCTCGCGCGCCCTGCGCCAGGCCAAGCTCGAAACCGACGATATCCTTCGACACCTGAATTCGGGGCTCATCACGGTCGATGCCGACGGCCGTATCGTGTTTTTCAACTGCGCCGCGGAGAACATTCTCGGCTATCGGGAAGAGGACGTGAAAGGGATGCAGTGTCGCGAAGTGTTCGCCGAACGCATGCCGGTGCTGGCCGACTCGCTCATGGACGGCATCCAGCACCGGGTGGCGCACCTTCGGCGCGAGATCGAAATCACGGTCGAATCAGGGTCGGTCGTCCCGCTGGGGCTCTCGATATCGATCCTCACCGAGGAGGACGGCACGACCCGCGGAGTGATCGCCATCTTCTCCGACCTCACCGACGCCAAGGCGCTGGAGGCCAAGGTGCGGGCCGCCGACCGGCTCGCTGCCGTCGGCGAACTTTCGGCCTCGATCGCCCACGAGATCCGCAATCCGCTGGCGGCCATCTCCGGCTCGGTCGAGGTGTTGCGGTCCGGGACGGACTGGGACGGTGAAAACGAGCGACTCATGCAGCTGATCATCAAGGAATCCCAGCGCCTCAACAATATCCTCTCGGAATTCCTCCACTATGCGCGGATTGATCGGCCCGCCTACACCAAGGTCGATCTCTGCCGTATCGTCAACGACAGCCTCCATATCCTGCGCCACCATCCGTCGTACCACTCCGATATCACGCTCGATTTCGAGTCGGAACACTCTATCCTGTATGTCGTCGGTGACGAGGATATGGTCAAGCAGCTTCTGCTCAATCTGGGCGTCAACGCCTTCGAGGCGATCGGTGCGGAGCCGGGAGAGCTTTCCTTCCGACTCGAATCGGCCTCGGCCGGTGACTCGGTGGTGCTCCGCGTGCGCGACACCGGCCCGGGCATGTCGACGGAACTGGCCGGCCGCGTGTTTCAGCCCTTCTTCTCCACCAAGAAAACCGGCACCGGTCTCGGCCTGGCGATCGTCGACCGTATCTGTTCGGCTCTGAAACTGACCCTCGGCCTCGAGTCGATGCCCGGTCGGGGCACGACCTTCAAGATCGAATTCCCCGCCTTTCGGCCGCAGCCGCGCACCGATGAGGCGCTCGCCGACACCGCGCCCATCCGCATCTGAGCCACCCCGCTTTTTGGGGTTGCTTTTGAACTCCGGTTGTATAATTTACGATATTTCGCGCCGCCCCTCGCGGCGAGTCCAAAGCTGGAGTTGCCATGACATTGACACGCCTACTGCTCGTATTCAGCCTGTTTGTCGCTCTGATCGTCGCTCTCGCCGGATGCGCCGGAACCCCGCCCCCTCCCGTTACCAGCGAAACCGCCGCCGGCTCCCCCGAAGTGATCGCCCGCGCGGACCGGGGCTACACCATGACCTTGTCCGAGCTCTACGACAAGGTCTCCGCCAGCCGTCTGTATGAAAGCGGCGGGGTGATGCCGCCGACCGAGGTCAAGGACTTTCTCGACGATCAGCTGATCGACACCCTGGCCGGCTTCTATGCCGACAGCATCGATCTCGACACCTGCTACGATTATCGCCGCACCTACCGGAGCCGGCTCGACGATTTCCTCATCCGCGAGTATGCCAAGTACCGGATCAACGACCGCGTCCATGTCGATTCGCAGCAGGTGATCGATTTCTACAACGAAAATAAGGCCATGTTCC
>CAYPYM010000686.1:0-2175 GCA_964414435.1 uncultured Ignavibacteriales bacterium
CGAGCAGGGCCGCGGCTTCGCCGTGGTCGCCGACGAGGTCCGGAAACTGGCCGAGCGCTCGGGCAAGGCCACCGGTGAAATCACCGAGATGATCAAGGCGATCCAGATCGAAACGACCGATGCGGTCAAATCGATGGAAGCGGGGATCGAACAGGTCGACCTCGGACGGCAGCTGGCCGATCGAGCCGGAGTCAGCCTCGGCGAGATCGTCGCGGTCTCGCAGCGCGTGATGGATATGATCAATCAGATCGCGGCGGCCGCCGAGCAGCAGTCGGCGGCGGCCGAACAGATCTCCAAGAACATTGGTCAGATCTCCACGGTTACGAAAGAAACCGCCTCCGGCGCCGAACAATCGGCGACCGCGGCGGAGGAACTCAACCGCCAGGCCGAGGGTCTCCAGCGCATGGTGGCGCAGTTCCGCCTTCAGCCGAGCGACCGGCAACCGGCCTGAGCCACACCGTCAGTCGATCGAAAACAAAAGGCGAGACCCTGAGGGTCTCGCCTTTCTCATGCGATTTATCGGACTCCCCGCTAGAGCAGGATGACCAGCTTACCGATCTGGGTCTTGCCGTTCGGATCCTCCACGACCCAGTAGTACAGGCCCGACACGACCATCTGCACGTTGCGCGTAACGAGATCCCATTCCTGATACGATGAATTGGGATCGGCCGGATCGAAGTCATGCTCGATGCGCCGGACGAGGTCGCCGTCGAGCGTGAAAATGCTGATCGTGCAATGCGGCGGCAGATTCGCGAAGGTCACCTTGCGGACCCGGTCGCGGGAGCGATCCTCCTGGCCGCGGCCTTCATATCCCTTCACCCGGTACCAGTCATCCTGGCGGTACGGGTTCGGATAGACGTAGACATTGGTCAGCGAGTCGGGCTTCTGATCCCACGGGTTGGCCGGGTAGGCCGATCGGGAAATGAGCGTCTTGGACGACTCCAGCGGCGCCAGGCCGGCCTTGGGCGATCCGAAGTCGAAGGCGGTGACGGCGATGTAATACGGTACCGACGGCAGCAGGTTGTCGATCGTCATCTCGTATTCATAGTATTTGAGGTACCCGTCCGGCGTCAGCTCGTCCGGCTGCGGATTGAGGATCGAGGTCGGCGGCGGCTGATCGGGGTAGATCTTGACGATCGGTGTGTTGACCCCGAAATCGGACTCGTTGTAATCATGCGTGGTGAAGTAGAAGATCGAGTCCGTGTTGCCGTTCAGGAAATACGGGTGGGTCGGCGTATACCGGAGCGGATCGAACGTGCTGTCGTTGCACGGATCGGGGCCGCTGCCGTAAAGACAGCGAAGTTCATCGATCGTGAGCGGATTGTCGAGCCGAATGTACTCCGGCGGCAGACTTCCCCGCTGGGTGTAAATCCACTTGTCGAAGTTCTTGTAGTCGTACTGGGCCACCAGCGAGAAGCTCTCCTCGCGATTGTCGCGCGCCAGATAGACGCGATACCCCTCGAAGTCCTTCAGGTCGGAGAAGATGTCGACACTGGTCTCCGACACGGCGCCGTTGAACCGGATCCTGATTCCATTAAGCGTCGGGTACAGCCAGACATTGGGCGACGGCGGCGGGGCGGCGGCCTTATAATCGGCTACGCCGTCGCCCTCGTAGTAGGTCGTCTCGGCCACCGCGGGAATCCAGCGGTCGTCGACGAACTCCGAATCGAGGACACAGATTCGGCTCTTGCCGAAATAGCCGTCGTTGTCCGAGTCATATCCGGGAATGTCATACACCCGGTTGGCCGTGATCGCGTTACGGATGAGATAGGAAAAGTCGAGGCCGGCGTAGTAGGCGTCGGGATTGTAGTCCCGCTGGATATTATCTCTGAAGTTGTACGGGTTGGAGTGTAAATCTTTTCCCGCCACCCAGACCACCGGGAAATCGACCACCGCTCCCGGCAGCATTTCGTACGGTCCTATCGACAGTAGCTGCTGCACGTCGGCGCCCCGGGCCACCGACAACGCCTGGCGGATATTGGGCTGGATCCAGACCGGGTCGGTCTGGCCGATCTGCAGGGTCTTGCACTGGTCGTAGTCGAACTCGCCGTTGGAAAGCAGGTGATACTTGTTCCGATCGCCGTACGGCGTGCCGGTGCCGTTGCCCATGTCGCGGTAGGTTTCCCGCGCCTGGGGACCGAAATCGTAGTAGGCATTGTAGTTGTATACCCACCA
>CAYPYM010000687.1:0-2174 GCA_964414435.1 uncultured Ignavibacteriales bacterium
CTCGGGCTCGGAGAACTCCACGCTGTATCTCCTGCGCACCGCCGACCGTACCCCCCTGCCCGATACGATCCCGTACACCCGAGCCGTCTCGCTCGCCTGGCTGCCCGATGACAGCGGCTTCTATTACACCCGCTTCGCGGTGCCGGGGACGGTCCCCGAGGGTGACGAGAGTTACTACCGCCGGGTCTACCTCCACAAGCTCGGCACCCCGTGGGAGCAGGACCCGCTCATCTTTGGTGAAGACCAGCCGAAGGAAGCCTGGACCGGTGCGTCCCTGTCGCCCGACGGGAAACGCATGCTCGCGTACGCCTGGCACGGCCCGACCAGAATCGACTACTTCTACAAGGACCTGACGGTCGACGGGAGCACCTTCGTCCCCCTGTACGATTCGCTCGACGCCTCGGTGGCGATTCAGCCGCTCGACGACTGCTTCATCGTCACCACCAATTACGACGCCCCGCGCTATCGCGTCATGGTCGGCCACTACGACCAGCCGACGGTCGACCACTGGCAGGAGATCATCCCCGAGCGCGAATCGCTGCTCGACGAGGCCACGGTGATCGCCGGCCACCTGGTCACGCGCTCGCTTCACAACGCGTATTCACTCCTCGAAATCTGGACCCTCGACGGCCACCCAATCAAGACGCTCGAGCTGCCCACGCTCGGCACCGCCACCGACGTCCGCGGCGAATGGGACGGCCACGAGATGTTTTTCTCGTTCAGCTCGTTCAACCTGCCGACCACCGTCTACCACTATAGTTTCGTCACCGACTCGCTCTCGGTCTGGGCGCAGATCGACCCCGGGGTCGATGTCTCCGACCTGGTCGTCAAGCAGGTCTGGTACCCGTCGAAGGACGGCACGCCCATCTCGATGTTCATCGTCCACAAGAAGGGGATCACGCTCGACGGCTCGAACCCGACCTATCTCTACGGCTACGGCGGCTTCAACGTCAACCAGACGCCCTATTTCTCGCGCACGTTGACGATCTGGTACAACCAGGGCGGCGTCTACGCCATGCCCAATCTGCGTGGCGGCGGCGAATACGGCGAGGAGTGGCATAAGGCAGGCATGCTCGCCAACAAGCAGAATGTGTTTGACGATTTCATCGCCGCCGGGGAGTACCTGATCAAGGAAGGCTACACCAACCCGAAGCTCCTCGTCGCCTCGGGCGGCTCCAACGGCGGCCTGCTCACCGGCGCCGTGCTGGTGCAGCGCCCCGATCTGTGGGGGGCGGTGATCGTGAACGTGCCGCTGCTCGACATGATCCGCTACCAGCTTTTCGGCATCGCCCGCATCTGGATTCCCGAGTACGGTTCGAGCGAGAACCCTGATCAGTTCCCGTATCTCTACGCCTACTCGCCCTACCACCATGTCGTGGCGGGGACGGCGTACCCGCCGACGCTGTTCGAGGCGTCCGAATCGGACGGCCGGGTCGATCCGCTCCACGCGCGCAAGATGGGCGCGCGGGTGCAGGCGGCCACCAGCTCCGATAATCCGATATTCATTCGGATCGAGTCCAAGGCCGGCCACGGCCAGGGCAAGCCGATCAGCAAATGGATCGACGATATCACCGAGGAGTGGACGTTTGTCTTCAAGGCGCTGGGACTGCGCGTGAAATAGCCCCCGAATGTCACGGGTGTAACGGGTGCCGGAGACGTTTCGATCCGGATTTGCAGCCCGCCGGCGGAGGCCGATTCCCCGGCGGGTTGTTTCATGTCAAAAATCGCCCGCCCGGGCAACTTCTCCCCGAATTCGGTTGAATTTTCCGGCCGGCCTCATATATTGCCCCTGTTGTGAATTTGTTCACATTTTTGGTCAGAAGCGAGGGAGTCTTATGTCTGTGATTCGACCGTTCCGGGGCCTCCGTCCCCGCCCTGAATTCGCTCAACAAGTGGCGTCTCCGCCCTACGATGTCCTGTCATCCGACGAAGCACGCGAAATGGTCAAGAACAACCCCAATTCGTTCCTTCGCGTAAACAAACCGGAAGTCGATTTCCCCTCCGATCACGATGCGACCGACAAGGCCGTCTACGAAACCGGCCGCAAGAACCTCCGGCGCCTGATCGATGACGGCATCATGTGCCGCGACGGCGAAGACTGCTTCTACCTCTACCGCCTTACCTGGAAAGGCCGGAGCCAGACCGGACTGATGACTCTGACCTCGGTGGACGAA
>CAYPYM010000688.1:0-2174 GCA_964414435.1 uncultured Ignavibacteriales bacterium
GCAGTCGCGCTCGCCGAAATGGTAGTAGTTGCCGTGGGTATCGCCGAGCACCTGGATTTCTACGTGGTGCGGGTTGATCACGACCTTTTCGAGATATAGGTCGGGGTTGCCGAACGCATTGCCGGCCTCGGCCGAGGCGATATGATAACCGCGCTCGAGCTCGGCCATGTCGCGGCAGATGCGCATCCCCTTCCCCCCGCCGCCGGCGACCGCCTTGAGAATCACCGGATAGCCGACCTGCTCGGCCAGTTTCGCGGCGGCATCAAATGACGCCACGATGCCGTCGGAGCCGGGAATACACGGCACGCCGGCCTTTTTCATCATATCCTTGGCCTGCACCTTGTCGCCGAGTTGACGGATCTGTTCGGCGGTCGGCCCGATAAAGACCAGGCCGCACGATTCGCAGATATCGGCGAAATCGGCGTTTTCGGCGAGGAAGCCGTAGCCGGGATGAACCGCGCCGGCGTTGGTTACCTCGGCGGCCGCGATAATCTGTTTGAAGTCGAGATACGACGCCTTCGCCTGGGGCGGGCCGATACACACGTCTTCGTCCGCGAACCGCACGTGCAGCGCGTCACGGTCGGCTTCGCTGTACACCGCCACCGTCTGGAGTCCCAGCTCGCGACAGGCGCGGATCACCCGAAGTGCGATCTCCCCCCGGTTGGCTATCAGTACTTTTGAAAACAAAAGCAACCTTTCCGATTGTAGTCCGGGCGGCGCGGCATGGCCGCAGGCCGCCTTTTTCAGGTCGTCAATATATAGGATAGCATGCGCGATGACAACCGAAAAGGGGGAATCGACCGGGTGCCCGGCGGGCGTGCGAAGGCCCGGCGGGACGATTCAAGCCCAAGTGAGACAAAAAGAAACGAGGCGCCCGACGGGGCGCCTCGCAGAATAGACAGATTCAGTCGTGCGAGCGCGATCAGAACTTGGCGAAACCGCTCGGCGAATCCTGAGATTCGTGGCCCTCGCCTTTGGCCTCGTCGTCCCAGCGATCCGACGTCCCGGTGATGCCCTTTACCCGGAGGTCGAAATCGTCCGGGTTGCTCGCCTGCGCGATCGCCTCCTCGAACGAGATCTTGCCGGCTTTGTACAGCTTCATGATCGACTGGTCGAACGTCTGCATGCCGTACTGCACCGTCCCCTGCTCCATCAGCTCGGGGATACTCACGGTCTTCTCGGGATCCATGATCGCTTCGTGGATCGCGCCCGAGTTGATCATCACCTCGACCGCCGGAACCCGCCCGGCGAGGTCGTTGCGGACCAGCAGACGCTGGCAGACGATCGACTTGAGCGTGCCGGCCAGCAGCAGACGGATCTGCTGGTGCTGGTGCGGCGGGAAAAACGAGATGATACGCGAGATCGTCTCCACCACGTTCAGGGTGTGGAGCGTGGTGAGGACGAGGTGGCCGGTGTCGGCCGCGGTCAGCGCGATCGACATCGTCTCGAGGTCACGGACCTCACCGATCAGGATCACGTCGGGGTCCTGACGGAAGGCGTGACGCAGCGCCGAGGCGAACGTCTCGGTGTCGCCCCCGACTTCGCGCTGGGAGATAATCGACTTCTTGTCGCGGTAGATATACTCGATCGGGTCTTCGACCGTCAGGATATTGTCGTGGCGGGTGTTGTTGATCTCTTCGATCAGCGTGGCCAGGGTGGTCGATTTGCCCGAACCGGTCGTCCCGGTGATAACGATCATGCCGCGCCGGGTCTTGGACAGATCCTTGATAACCGGCGGCAGCTGGAGTTCCTCGAAACTCGGTACCGACGTATTCACCGCGCGGATGGCGACGGCGGTGGTGCCGCGCTGGCGGTAGAGGTTGATACGGAACCGGCCCAGTTTCGCCACCGAGAGCGCCAGGTCCATCTCGTTCTTGCGATAGAACCGTTCGCGCTGCTTTTCGTTGAGGATTTGGTTGACGATCTGATCCATGAGGTCGATCGTCATCGGTTCGCAGGGTATCTGATCGAGCTTCCCGTTAACCCGGAGGTGCGGACGCACCCCGACCCTGATATGCAAGTCGGATGCCTTCCGATTGAGCATCTCAACCAGCATCTGTTTCAGATTCATGGGGAAACCCCTTCCGTTTTGGGCTGACTACTCCGGCTCGACCAAGAAGAGGGTTTGACCGAATTCGATCGGCTCGGCGTTTTCGACGCAGAGCTTGGCGATT
>CAYPYM010000689.1:0-2174 GCA_964414435.1 uncultured Ignavibacteriales bacterium
ATCCACATCTCATCGGCAGTGTGCGGCGTCAGCGGTGCGGTCAGCTGGATCGTCTTGAGAATCAGGTAATCGTTGAACTGGTCGTTACTGACCGCCGAGGGATTGTAATCGCGCAGGAGTTCCATCAGGGCCGCGATCGACGTATTGAACTGGAGCCGGTCGAAATCATCGGTGACCCGCTTGATCGTCTGGTTCAGCTTGACATACAGGGTCGCCTCGGCCGGATTCAACTGCTCGGGGTTGAAGTATCCCTTTAAGTCGGGGCTGGTGCCGCGATAGCTCTGGGTCAGCGGCCAGAGCCGGTTCAGCATGAACTTCTCGACCCCGGTGACCGAATCGTTGCTCCAGAGCACTTCTTTTTCCGACGGCGCCGTGAAGAACATCGCCAGCCGGGCGACATCGACCCCGTGCTCGGCCATGACGTCGATCGGTGAGACGACATTGCCCTTGGACTTCGACATGACCTCGCCTTTGGCATCCATGACCATGCCGTGATTAAAGAGCCGCTCGGCCGGTTCCGGGCAGATCACCCAGCCGATATCCTGCAGGAACTTGTGGAAGAACCGGAAATAGATCAGGTGTCCGGTGGCGTGCGTGATGCCGCCGATATACAGGTCGATCGGAAGCCATCGGCGGGCTTTCTCCTTGTCGAACGGCGCTTCGGTATTGTGCGGATCGAGATACCGCAGATAGTACCACGATGAGCAGACGAAGGTGTCCATCGTATCGGGGTCACGCTGGGCCTTGCCGCCGCATTTCGGGCAGGCCACATTCATATACTCGGGCACGTCGGCGAGCGGTGAGCGGCCTTTGGGCTTGTAGTCCTCGACCGGGGGCAGCAGGACCGGCAGATCCTGCTCCGGCACAGCGACTTCGCCGCACTTTTCGCAGTGGATGATCGGGATCGGGCAGCCCCAGTAGCGCTGGCGGGAGATCGACCAGTCCTTGAGCTTGTAGTTCACCCGGGCGCGGCCGAAGCCCTGTTCGGCGGCGTAGGCGGTGACTTTTTCGATCGCCTCTTCCCCGGCCAGACCGTCGAACTGCCCCGAGTTCACCATCGGGCCGTAGTCCGTAAAGGCGTCATCCATCTCAGTGACATTCAGCGGAGTATTGGCATCAGGTTGAATCACTACTTTAATCGGAATGTCGTATTTGCGGGCGAAGGCAAAGTCGCGGGTGTCGTGGGCCGGAACCGCCATGACCGCGCCGGTGCCGTAGCCGGCCAGCACATAGTCGGCCACCCACAGCTGCACCCGCTCGCCGTTGAACGGATTGATCGCATACTTGCCGGTGAAGACGCCGTCCTTCTCGCCAGTGGCCGCCGCCCGTTCGATATCGGTCCGCGCAAACGCCTTCTTCTGGTAGTCCTTGACCGCCCCAGTGTATTCCGGGGCCAGGTCAAGGCGCTCCAGCAGCTCGGCCTCGGGGGAGATGGCCATGAAGGTGACGCCGAAAATAGTGTCGGGGCGCGTGGTGAAGATTGGCAGCCTCTCCCCCGTGTCCTCGATCGTGAAATCGATCTCGGCGCCGTGGGAACGGCCGATCCATTCGCGCTGCATCGTCTTGACGTTTTCGGGCCAGGCCGGGAGTTTGTCGAGGTCATCGATGAGACGGTCGGCGTAGTCGGTGATCTTGAAGTACCACTGGACCTGGTCTTTTTTCTCGACCTCGGTGCCGCACCGCTCACACTTGCCGTCGACCACCTGTTCGTTGGCCAGGACGGTCTTGTCCTCGGGACACCAGTTTACGAACCCGCGCTTGCGATAGGCGAGGCCCTTCTCGAAAAGCTGGATAAACATCCACTGGGTCCACTTGTAGTAGTCCGGCTCGGAGGAGTTGATTTCCCGCTCCCAGTCGAACGAGACGCCGGTACGCTGGAGGGTGGCCCGCGAGACGCCGACATTGTTGCGGGTCCATTCGGCCGGGTGGATGTTGCGTTGAATCGCGGCCCGCTCGGCCGGCAGGCCGAAGGCGTCCCATCCGAACGGATGGAGCACGTCCCGACGGCGCATCATCTCGAAGCGCGCGACAGCATCGCCGATGATATAGTTTCGGAAATGGCCCATGTGGATATCTCCCGAGGGATACGCGAACATCTCGAGCTGATACCATTTGCGGTCGGCGTTGGGCATGTCGGGCGCGTGTCTATGAAAGAGGTTCAGCATGGCCGCGGT
>CAYPYM010000690.1:0-2173 GCA_964414435.1 uncultured Ignavibacteriales bacterium
TCGACCGGGGTGTTCATCCTCATGTCAATGGATGAAAACGAAGCGGCGATTGTCGCCGACATGGGGATCGCCGAGCGGGTCCACGCCGACTACTGGCTCAAGCCGCACGATGTGATCGTATCCGCGATGAAGAAAGGTGACCACGCCGAGGGGCTGATCGCGGCGATCGAGATGATCGCGGTGGAGCTGGCGCGGGAGTTTCCGTCGGACGGTACCGATCCCGACGAGCTGCCCGATCGGCCGACCGAAATCACATGAGCGCAGGCTCAGCCGCCGGAGTGCAGGGCCGGACTAGGTCGTCTTGTACAGGTACCAATGCGAGGCGAGTTTCTGGATCAGAATAAAGCGGTGGCTCGACATCCTCGGCACCGAATCATCGTTCTCTGCATAGATGTACCCGGCCTCGTTATCGACTACGCCGCCGATAAGGAAGAAGATACAGCCGGGATTGTCCGGATCCTCGTATAGACCGGTCAGGCTGAGGTTCCTGACGTCCGCTTCCACCTGCTTCTCATCCTTGTTTTGGTACGCGTTCAGGAGTTCTCTGAAAGCACTTCGGTTGTCCGTAAAATGAGCGGAAAGCGTGCTGTCTCGACTGACCAGCAGTTCAAGCTGGTTTAACAGCATTGTCAGTGAGTCATCGAGATTCGGATACGTCTTGAGCGAATCGATCATCATGTGAACAAACCCTGTCAGGGCCAGGGTGCGGATAGCCTCGATCTGCCAACCCTTGCTGTTCTGCAGGAAGCAGTAGAAGTCGAGGCCGTCGGACGTATCGCTGGCGTTGACCGTGAAGACGGCTGACGTATCGTCGCGGTACAACTCATGGTATGTTACCCTGACACCGTCATGCATACTTGCCCCGAAAGTCGGACGGTCCGGGTAGTCGGCCATTTCGCCGGTCAGATACCGATCTTTCTCCGGGAAGTCTTTCTGCGCAAAATACATGTTGACCAGCCACTCCGGGGAGCCGATGGTGTTGGCTGGGCCGGCGCAGGAGGCGGGCAGGAGACCCGCGCATGCGATCAGGATCGCCGCCATTGCCGTGAAGCTTCGATTGCAGGTCATAGGCGTCCCTCCCGTTCGTGTGGTCGCTTCTCCGTTGCCGGCAGTCCAGTACTTGTTCTGCCCGAGTTGCGTAACGCGCACGATAGACGTCTCGAAAACGCGTGTATCGCAACGAACGAACAGGTCACGGGTTAGTCAATATTAAAGCGGGCTGCTCCCCCAGTGATTTCAACCTGTCGAGGTGTTCATTGAAGACTCGCGATCATCATCCTGCCGGCGCATTCAAAGCGCTCCGGGCCGGCGATCTGACGCTGCACCTGATCGAGGAGGGCGATGTCGCCCGGATCGAGCAGTATCTCGACGGGATCGACGATTCCCCGTACTTCTTGCGCGAACTGCACAAATCGTATCTGCCCGACTACGACAATCACGGTGTGCGAATTCGATATGGGTTTTACACCACCCTTGCCGACGAGCCGGCCGGGATGAGCCTGCTGGTGGTGAGCAGCTGGGAACATCGGCGGGGCTACACCGGGGCCGATACCTTTCCGCATTTGCGGGGAAAGGGGATCGCGCCGAGGAGCAAACCGTTGCTGTTTTATCTCGCGTTTGAGCTGCTCGGCTTGAATCGCGTCGAGACGGGGTGTCTGGCGTCGAATGAATCGAGTCGCCGCTCAATCGAGAAAACGCTCGGTTTCGAGTATGAGGGGCGGCTGCGGGAGTACAACCGGATCGACGAGGACCGCTACGAGGATGATCTTCGCTGGGCGATTCTCCGTCGCGACTGGGAGCGGCTGTATGATTCGTCGGCAGTGGAAGTGGTTCGGTAGGCACCGATAGCACGTGGCCGGCGGCCGTATCGGTGGGGCTACTTTCCCCGCGCCTTGTCGAGCACTTCTTTGAACTCTTTCGGGTTCTCCGGTGTGAAGAGGATCCGGTGGATCTTCCCCTCGTTTTTGTCGATCACGACATGCTCGACAAAGTTGGCCCAGTCCAGCTTGAGTGCGGGGCGAAATCCTTTCAGACCCAGCTCGCCGTGAAGCAAGCCTTTCACATCGGACTCGCGCACGACCACTTCTTCGATCTGGTCGAACGGCACCACCAGCGTGCCGAGATGAGTCCGGAACTCAACCCGGTCGGAGTAGATCAGGTACTCCTGCCACAG
>CAYPYM010000691.1:0-2170 GCA_964414435.1 uncultured Ignavibacteriales bacterium
AAATGTCAGTTTGGTCGATCAGAGAATCCGAGCGCGCAACGCGATCAGAAGCTCCCGGATCCTCTTTCTTCACATGAATCCCACGCTGCATCTTCAGGTATCTCTCGGTGGGGCTTCCAGGGCGACCCCGATGACAGTACGCTGCCGGGGCGAAGAGGCATAGTTGTCCAATTGAACAGTATAACGTCCACAAATGATCCGGGCGAAATAACGGGAGCCGCAAAACAGCGCGACATTTCCGATTCACTAGTATCCGAGGTTGAAGCCGGCTCCAATCGACTTCAGTTGCTCTCGGTTCGCCGAACGGCTCCGTATCATTCTACAGGGGCGAGGTCAGTCGGCGGCTGACCTTCCCGTGCAGGCATCCGGTGATAACAGAGCGTACAAATTCGACTACTGCGAGGAGATATGCAAAAGACAGAGACGGCCAAGCGGTGGCTGCGCGGCGTTTATGGTGCCGATCCCGCAGTCGTGGACGAACTGGGGAGTGAAGACGTTCTGATAACGTATCCGATTTTCGCCTCACTCTTCGGTACGCCGATTCTGAGGGGTAACCGGGCGGTCAAGGAATTCGCGGTTGGCTTTCATGACAGGTGGAGCGAAATCGAGGTGGTTTTTCACGAAACGATCGCGGAAGGTAATCGCGTCGTGCTGATGTGGAGTTTCAAGGGGAGAAATGTCGGTGCGGCGCGTAAGGACTCCGAGCCCACCAACGAAATCCACCGCTGGGGCGGGATCACTCTTATTCGCTTCAACGACCAGGGCAAAATCTCAGCCGAGATCGGCGAGGAAAGTGAGCCCGGTCCGATGGAGCGCCTGTCGGCCGTCGAAGCCCGATAAAGCTTGTCCCGTTTCCGCATGGGGAGCAAGCGCCGCTTCACACCCGAACCGGACACACCTTGAGCTTAACAAAAGTGATGTTGTTTCGTCCATCCGGTAGTTGACTCAGCCGATCGGCAGGGTTTTCTTTCCAGGGAGAGACAGTGCGGTGACATCGGGGTTCGTCGTTGCCTCTCCCGATCAAGAGGTGAGGCATCGGGCCCAGCATTCGGAAGAAGGTGTGTATGAAGATCCATCGTGACAGCCTCGGCCGGACGCTTGATTCGGTTAACGAGGCGCTGTACTTCAATCAGAAAATATCCGCCATCGCGCGTGAGGAGGCCTCCCTGTGGATCGCCAAACGGCAGGGTTTGCCGTATGCGTACGCCGACATGTTCGCGCCTACGGACGCGGATCTCAAAAACGGCATTCGGCTCTTTACCGGCGAACGGCTGGGGCCGAGCGCGTCGCTGAGGCACGTATCGGGAGAGGAAGCCTGCCGGGCGCTGCTGCTGCTGGGCGCAAAGTCGGGGGCGGTGAAGTCTGCTCTGAAATCGGCGACCGCCGGCATGCTCGCGGCTCTGGAGAGAGCCGATCAGGCCGGCCGGGACATGTTCTGCTGCGGGACCTGTGATCCGTCACTCTGGCGTCATATCACCGCGGGCGGCCTCCCCGGCGCGGAACGCTGGTTGGCACGCGGTATGAAGGTATTGAAGGCCCACCGGGACGGCGGCGGCAAATGGCGCCGTTTCCCCTTCTTCTACACGTTGCTCGCGCTGAGCGAGATCGATCTTCCCGCTGCGATGAGTGAAATGAGGTATACGGCAAGTGTCTGCGAACGGTTTCTTGCCCGATCGCAACGTCCGAGCCCGTACACAACCAGACGGCGAAGGCTGGTTGAGCAGGTTCTGGCCAAATGCTGACCCGGCTCTGACTATCGTCCGATCTTGCAACCGATAAATTGACCCTTCTCCCGAAACAAGCTTCGGATTTTCGTGGCGACGGCCCCGTTCGGGGGCGGTCTCTTGGAAAAGTGGTTGCACGTGTACATGATACCCCCTACATTGGAAGAACAGCCTGTTCCCCTTCTGCGAGGACAAGCAGCGATGTCAATAGTGTAGCCGAGTAGAACCTCGATGTTCCGGCTGACCGTCCCGCGATTGACTCGACCTTTCCCGGATGCGGTCGGAATATCACACGACGCGCGCACCAATTGCGGACTTTCCGGATGAGGACCACGCCGTCTACTCGCAATCGAAGGTTGAGAACGATATGGGACTCGACGCCGAGCGATCCGACGAACTGGACAGCACCGGATCTTCCCGCTTCACCGAGGAACAGGCGCTCCGGG
>CAYPYM010000692.1:0-2167 GCA_964414435.1 uncultured Ignavibacteriales bacterium
GGAACGGTTCAGTTGCTGCGCTAAATGAAGTACCGGCAGTGTCTCCTGATGGTAAGACGATTGCTATTTCTTTTGTTCGTAATGGAATTCACTGCTTGCACACAATCGATGCCGACGGCAGCAACCTTCGGCTCATGTCAGATTCCGTGGACATACGCGGGTCATGTTGCTTCTCACCTGACTGCAAATGGATCGTCACAGGCGGGTTTGTAGGTGAACGTCAGGGTATTTACAAAGTGTCCACCGAAGACGGCCACTATGAACTAGTCAAAGAAGGATTCGGAGTAAACCCGATTTGGTCGCCGACAGGGGATATTATTGTCTATACAGGAGAACGGATCAGTGGATACGGCACGCTTCACATGATTCGCGGAGATGGACAGGTAGTGGATTTGCCGGAAATCAAAGTGTATGTAGCCGGTGAACGGTATCGTTTTCTACCAGACGGCAGTGGCCTTGTATACATGCGGGGCTGGCTTACTGCCCCGGATTTCTGGCTGCTGGATCTAACAACCATGGAATCACACCAGCTTACCCGACTGGCCAAAGGGCATATCATGAGGACGTTTGACATCTCACCTGACGGGAAGTCGATAGTTTTCGACCGCATGCGAATCAAGACCAAGATCGTTTTGATCGAGCTAGCCGATCATGGGTCCAGGGACTGAGTCGGGTCTTGCTCTCGATTCTAAGGGCTCCCCCTGTCTAGCTGTAATGCTGCAATCCATTTTGCCGAAATCGAACGTGGTCTTCTAACATCTTCTAATCAATTACTTTACAACGAGTTCCGCCCGTCATCGAATAAGCTCTCTTCACGCTAAACCTGAATATGACAGAAGTTTGGGGAGAGTGACATTGGGGCCGCCATAGACTAAGAAGCCCCGGATTGATCCGGGGCTTCCTGTCTGCGAGTCGGCGGGGTAAATCGTATCATCCATCAGGTTGAGGCGAGCGACCCGATGGGCATCCCTGACTTTTCGAATCAATCTCACCCTCAAGGGCGGGCCGCCCATTCACCGAGATTCACCCTTCGGCGTCATCAACTTCGGTGAACGACCTCGCTTACGAACTGTGCTCCCCGGTCGGTGCTGGATATCTCCGGGCGGTCGTTGCGCGACAGAGCCTCCTGTCAAGGGAATCCCTACGGACAGTTCGGCGCCGGCCCGCCACCAAACTGGAAGTTCACCAGATAAGTGAGATCAGAGACATTGACGCCGATTTGCCCATCGACATCGGCCTGGCTCAATATCACCGGTGGCTGGCCGCCGAGGAAGAGATACGCCACAAGATAAGTGAGGTCGGCGATGTCCGGGCCGGCGAAATTACCGTCGAGATCACCGCACGCGATCCCCGGGCTGTTGGTCAGGTTGAAAAGCACGGAAACATCGTAGGCAAGTTCATGCCCGGCCACCAAGTCGAGATCGCCATCGCCGTCCAGATCACTGCTTGCCAGGGAGATACCCCTCCCTCCAAGGCCGTAGAGAACGGCATCATAAAACCCGCCGCCGCCGGTATTTCTGAGCAGTGCAACACTAAAGGAATATCTATTGGCGACCGCAATATCCACATAGCCATCCTGATTGAAGTCGCCGCACCGCACTGCCTCCGGAGATCCGCCGGCTGCCACTGTCGTCACTCCTGCAAAAGTCCCGGTGCCGGTATTGAAGAGCAAAGATACGTCGCCAGAGGAACGATTGGCTACGACCAGGTCCTGGTCATTGTCATTGTCAAAATCGGCTGACCAGACTGACACTGGATATGACCCGACCGCATAGGGGTCAGCACCGGGCTGAAATGATCCGGTTCCATCGTTCAACCAGACGGCCAGTGAATTGTTGTCGGCTAGAGTCACCGCCACATCCGGATCAAGGTCCCCGTCGACATCAACAGCGTGAATCGCGGTGGCGTTGTAGGTCGTGGTGTAAACATCTCCTGATTGAAAGACGCCGGTTCCATCGTTGATGAGAGTCAGGAAGTTCCCCATGTATCCGCCGGCGACGGCCAGATCGATATCCAGGTCGCCATCGAGATCCACCGCCGCCAGAGACACGGGGTCGCCGCCGGTGAGGTATTGTACCGGTTCATCGGGAAAAGTGCCGTCCCCGTTGTTCATCAGTATGTAAACAGCGCCGTAGTAGTAGTTGCCGACAGCAATGTCAATGTCCAG
>CAYPYM010000693.1:0-2164 GCA_964414435.1 uncultured Ignavibacteriales bacterium
ACCAAACATCCCAAGGGCCTGCTGCGCCAGATCAAGGTGTGCAACAGCGTCTACAAGGTGACCTTTCCGTTGCGCCGCGACGACGGTTCGATTCAGGTGATCGAGGCCTGGCGGGCCGAGCACAGCCATCACCGGCTGCCGGTCAAGGGGGGCATCCGGTATGCCGCCAACGTGACGGCCAACGAAGTGACCGCACTGGCGTCGCTGATGACTTACAAGTGCGCGATCGTCAACGTGCCGTTCGGCGGGGCGAAGGGCGGGGTGAAGATATCGCGGCCGAAATTCTCGACCGCCGAACTGGAACGGCTCACCCGGCGGTACGCTTATGAAATGGTCAAGAAGGGATTTATCGGGCCGGCGGTCGATGTCCCCGCACCCGATTATGGTACCGGGCAGCAGGAGATGGCGTGGATTCTCGACACCTACAACGCCCTCTCGCCGGCCGATCTGTCGGCATCGGGCTGCGTGACCGGCAAACCGGTCACCCAGGGCGGGGTGCGCGGCCGGACCGAGGCGACCGGGCGGGGCGTCTATTTCGGCATCCGCGAGGCCTGCGCGCACGCCGAGGACATGAAACCGCACGGGTTGGAGACCGGTCTTGACGGCAAGACGGTAGTTGTGCAGGGGCTGGGAAATGTCGGCTACCACACCGCCAAGTTTTTGCAGGAAGGCGGAGCGGTACTGATCGGACTGGCCGAGTACGAAGGGGCGATCTACAATCCGAAGGGACTTGATCTCGAGAAAGTGATGACCCACCGCCGTGAAACCGGCAAGATCCTTGGATACCCCGGTGCGACCGATATTCCGAACACGCTCGACGCGCTTGAACTGGAGTGCGATATCCTCGTACCGGCGGCGCTGGAAAACCAGATCACGACTGAGAACGCGCCGAGGGTGAAGGCTAAGATAATCGGTGAAGCTGCCAACGGGCCGTTGACCGCCGATGCCGCCGAGTTTCTCAATGAGCGCGGCGTGGTGATTGTGCCGGATGTCTACCTGAACGCCGGCGGCGTCACCGTGTCGTATTTCGAGTGGTTGAAAAATCTGTCGCATGTCCGGTTCGGGCGGATGCAGAAGCAATTCGACCAGACGGCTCATACCCAGCTGCTGCTGGCGATCGAGGATTTGACCGGGCTGAAGTTCAAGCCGAGTACGTTCGAGAAACTGGCGATCGGGGCCGATGAGCTGGATCTGGTCAATTCCGGCCTGGAGGATACCATGCTGGAAGCCTACCGTGAGATTCGCGAGATTTCCAAGAAGAGGAAGGTTGATTTGAGGACGGCGGCGTTTATCGATGCGATTGATAAGGTGGCCGTAGCCTATGATCAATTGGGGATTTTCCCGTAATCGGGTCGGACAGGTGAATTACAAGCGCCATCAACTTACTGCTATATAACAGCTTCCGCCAAAAAAGCGCAGAGGGACAAAAAAACTGAACAATTCCGGCAAGAATGTCGTTATATACACTAACAAGTTAGTTAAACTGAATGGTTAGTTATGAAGCAAGAAGACCAAAACCAACCCCCGGCCAGCAGCCAGTCCGAGATTGACAGCCGCCACCGCATCCTTGCGGCGGCTCTCGAGGAATTTGCCGAGCACGGGGCGGGGGGCGCGCGGGTTGACCGGATCGCCCGGTCGGCCGGGGTGAACAAAGCGCTCATCTATTACTATTTCGATTCCAAGCAGCGCTTGTATGAAGAGGCGCTCAAAGCGGCCTTCACCAGCTTCCTTCAGACGGTCAAAGCGGGGATTGCCGGCGAGACCGATCTGGAGAAAGCGTTGCGGACGACGGCGGCGCACTATCTCGAAGTATTTATCAACGGCCGCAACATAACGCAGTTGATTCTTCGCGAGCTGGCCGATCCGGACTCGGTTCTGATCGGGCAGCTGGCTCGCACGATCAGAGAGTCGGGGGTGCCGATGCGGCTGGTCGGTTTTCTTCGGGAGGGTCAGGACCGCGGCGAGGTGCGGCCGGTGGATGTTCGCCAGGCGGTCGTGTCGTTTATCACGATGCAGATCGGGTTTTTCCTGATGCGCCCGTTGATCCACCGCGTGTTCGATCTCGATGACGACCGTCAGTTCATGATAGACCGCAAAGAGGCGGTGATTGATCTCTTCCTCCACGGAGTGAAAGCACGATGAAACGAACTACAATCATAGCCCT
>CAYPYM010000694.1:0-2163 GCA_964414435.1 uncultured Ignavibacteriales bacterium
ACGACCAACCGTCCGTGAACACCCTTCAGAATCAGGTCGAGCGCGAGGTTGCCGTAAGCCATCGGCACCACCGAATCGATAGCGTCGGGATCGCCGCCGCGCACGAGGTAGCCGAGCCGCTGGTTGATGACATTGATCGGCTTGCCGTTGTTGTATTTGGCCGAGCGGTTCTTCATTTCGATCCCGACCAGCTCACCGATCCCGCCCAGCTTGGCGTGACCGTAGGCGTCGCGGGTCATGTCCTTGAAAACCATCTCCCCGCCCTTGAACATCGCCCCCTCGGACACCAGCACGACCGAGTACCGGCTCGGATTGGCGTTGCGGTCCTTGACCATCAGTTCGGTCAGCAGATCGATATCAAACTGCCACTCGGGAATCACGCACCGGTTGGCCGCGCCGGCCATGGTCGGCAGCATGGCGGTGAATCCGGCGTAGCGCCCGAATACCTCCAGCACGAGGAAGCGTTCGTGCGAACCGGCCGAGGTGCGCAGCAGGTTGGTCATCATGATCGTGCGGGTGACGCAGGTACTGAAACCGATACAGTAGTCGGTGCCGGGAACGTCGTTATCCATCGTCTTCGGAATCGCGATCACCTTCACCCCCTGCTTGTAGAGATGCACGGCGTAGCTGAGGGTATCGTCACCGCCGATCGGCACGAGGTAGTCGATTCCGAGCCAGTCGAGATTCTTCAGGACCTCTTTGGTGAGATCATTCGTGTCGGCGTTGTATTTTTCCTGAAGGTGTTCGGGGACATTGGCACGGGCGACGTGCCCGGGGTGAGTGCGCGAACTATGCAGGAAGGTGCCGCCGGTGCGACCGGCCCGGTTAACCAGCTCATCGGTGAGGACCTGGAACGAGCCGGAGTTGTCGACTTTCTTATCGCGGATAATATCGATCGTGCCGCGCCATCCGCGGCGAATACCAATCACGTCGTACCCTTCCCGACGGGCGCGAATCGTCACCGCGCGGATTGCCGGGTTGAGGCCGGGGACGTCGCCGCCGCCCGTTAAGATACCGATAACACCTTTCTTGGTCTTGATATTCGCCACGATAACACCTCCGTGTTCTCAGCTGTCGTCGGAATTCCTTCTCCGGCTCGATTCTCTTGTGCCGGCGGGCGCCGGCCAAACATCGCTCCGTTCCTACATTATCGGTCGCCGCGACACATTATATAAGCGGCCGGATCGAGCCCGTATAATCATACAACGGATTTTACACCGCAATAGTTTAGATGAGACGGCCATTCTCCCCGGAAGGCCCGTGACCCGAGCGGTTCGCACTCGCTTTCGCCCGTCCGGAGCCGCTTTTCGGCCGCCTATAATAGAGAGATCAGGTCAATTCGGTCAATTCCGGTCTGGCGCGCCCATCACCTCCTCGCTCGCTCGAAAGTCACTCGCAGCGGCACGGAGCGGCGGGATACGAAGGACTTTTTCGACCACCACGTGCGCGACAACAGCCCTTTGCCGGGCGTGGAGCCGCACGGCGCCTGATCGTTTCTGTATTGAAAGCGAATGGTGCCCGAGAACGTGACCTAAAGCGGGCGGTAGTTGTATCCGGCTTGCTCAAGGCGCGGCAGATACCGGGTAAGCCGATTCCGGAAGCCCTCGAAATCCGTCTGTCCCGCCCCGCTCCAGAGGCGTTCGGCCAAAGCGCACAGACGCGGAAGCACCATGTATTCGACCTGCTCGGTAGTCGGCATGTATTCGGTCCAGACATTGGCCTGCCCGCCCAGCACTCGGTCAACAGATTTCTCGGGAAAGCCGGCCACCGGATTGAAGTCGTAGACCTTTTCGAGCGGCAGATGGCCGCCGATTGCTTTCGGCTCGCCCTCCTTTGCCTGATAGTAATCGAAATAACAATGTGAGATCGGGCTCATGATAACGTCGTGGCCGGCGTTGGCCGCGGCGATACCGTGCTCGGCGCTTCGCCACGCCATGACAATCGCGTTCACCGGGAGATCGCGGTCGGCGATCTCGTCCCAGCCGATCAGCCGCTTGCCGCGTTGTTCGAGAATGCGACTCACCCGGCTGGTGAAATACGGCTGAAGGTCTTGCACACCGCCCAATCCCTCAGCTCTGATACTACGCTGACAATCAGGGCACGATTCAAAGCGCACGGTCGGGCATTCGTCGCCGCCGATATGGAAGTAATCCCCCGGAAAGA
>CAYPYM010000695.1:0-2161 GCA_964414435.1 uncultured Ignavibacteriales bacterium
TTACCATACGTCCCAGAATATCGTAAACCTTTATGCTTACAAAGCTGCCTCTAGGAACAGAATAATTTATCGTAGTTGTTGGATTAAATGGATTAGGATAATTCTGCATAAGATCGAACTTGGTCGGTAAAGTTATATTTACTGCGGCATCTTCAGCAGTTGACTTTGACATTGATTGCGCTACTGGTGTAGGCTCTTCAAATTCACTAACGACTTCATAGGCCGTTCCATCATCAACTGCATCATCTTTTACGCTGTATGGTACTGTTACTTTGTACACCGCTGTACCCATATTACCGGCTAAATCCTTTACCGCAAGATAAATGTTATACACTCTTCCATTGGAATTCTCAGTGCCGACTCTTTCCGCTCGAAGCTTAACTTTATTATATTTTGTAATCACAATATCATCTAGCGTGTTTCCATCATCTATTCCGTTCTCAGGTTCATCACTGGTTACTTTTACAATATAAACCGATCCCAGCGTTACTTCTGTTATTGATTTAACCATATCGCTTACATTAAATGTCTGATATTTATGGTCTGGTGACCATAATGCTACCGGATCATTCAATTCTATTTTTGGCGGCGTTACATCAACGAATAACTCGCAGCCATCATGGTCAGACGAACGCAGTGGTGTTGTATCGTCGTAGATGAGATCCTCAGCTGCATCACTGTTGCCCCTTCCGTATTCAAATGCGGTAACTGCTGTATCAAGCGCTGAGGAAGTTAAAGCGTGATCTAAAACCTGTGCACTTCCCTGATAAACGAATGAATATCTATCATCGGCAGGCACATTCAATGTTTGATCTGTAAAATTCGGATCAACAAGGTCCGGACCACTCAGTGTATTTTCTAAAGGATCAAAATCACCTTTTATCTGTCCCACAACATCTACGTATCCGTCTGTAAATTCATAAGCATTAAAATCACCTATTACTACAAGGTGAACATCGGGATTTGATGTCTGCATAGCTTGTATTATTGCAGCGACTGCCTCCGCCTGAGCTAGCCGTTTTGTCTGCACTCTTAATGTTTCAATACCTGATAAGGATCTTTGATGAACAACCAGAACATCTATAGGATAATCCGGCGCGTCGTTTACTTTAAAACTTCCCTCAAGTAATAAAGGCGGACGGTCGTGAAGTATATCCTGGTCGCCTGTTGTAGGATTGGTATATGTTTTATCTTTTTCAAGCTGCGTAACGGAATTAACATTAACAAAATCTTCCCTTACCAGGAAACCAACGTCAATGCCTCCTATATCGTTTCCTTCTTGAAGGTATGGTGTATAAACTACAGTTGGATCGTCTGCTTTTATTTTATCTGCAAGATCCTGCAGAACTCCAAGTTTTTCAACTTCCTGTACTGCCAGGATATACGGAGACTTTAATACTTCTCTTATATATTGAGAAAATTTTGTAAGTCTTCGTGCGTATTCTGCTGCGCTTACAACTGTTCCATCTCCGTCATTTACAGTATCAAACAGCCGGTAGCAGTTTAGAGATGCTATAGTTGCCTCTCCCGGATTTTTGTCTCTTACTGGTCTCGGCAAAACAGCTTCCTGAACCGTTAATGAAGAAGGCCATAGTTCATATCCGCTGTATTCGTATCCTAAAATACCCACTGCATCAAAGTGCGAGCCCGCCGGAATTATCCTGTTTGGTAATCCCAATCTGTCCGGATCCATTTCAAATACTTCAGGATTTAGGTCAAAAACAGGTATCGTAGAAATGGAGGATCCAGGATATTCAATTCCCGGTTCACGGAATGTTCTGTTATTGCCTGCGACTATATATACTTCTGCTATAGGATCAGAACCAAAATACTGGTTTGGTCCTGTAACAGTACCGCCGGTAATTGAAATCCGCATGCCCTCAAATCTTTCAAATTCTGTTGGTGATTGAGGCTGATTAGGCGAAGGTAAACTCGCATTGAATACTATAGGATCAGGCAATGATTCACTTCCTGTCACTGTTATATCTGCGTTTGATATTTCGGTAAAATCATAATATTCTGATACTTTTCCAGTAACATCAACAAGGTCGCCTACAGATACTGTTGGTGAACTTCCTGTATATACATAAATGCCATCTGAAGTACTTATGTCATTGTCGCTTCTATCCTCAGGTGTTTGTATAAAAAATCCGTCGCTTGT
>CAYPYM010000696.1:0-2148 GCA_964414435.1 uncultured Ignavibacteriales bacterium
CGGTTGGCACCGCCTCGATATCGGCCGGCGCCGACGACTTCTCCGAGGCAAACATCACCGCTACCACCCGCACATAGTAGTACAGGCCGACCGCGCTGTTGAGCACGAGCAGCACAACCAGTGTCCAGAGCGATGACCCGACGCCGGCGGTGAGGACGAGGTATTTCCCGATGAACCCGGCGGTGAGCGGAATCCCGGCCAGCGAGAGCATCATAATCGTAAACGCCCCGGCCAGCCACGGCCGTTGCCAGAACAGCCCGCGGTAATCTTCGATCTCGACATGTTCGCGGTCGGCCGGCGATATCAGCGCGATGAGGCCGAAAGAACCGAGCGTCGTAATGAAGTACACCGCGAGATAGTAGAACACCGCCTCGGCCGCCAGCCTCCCCCCCGCCACGATCGCCACGAGGACATACCCGAGATGGGCGATCGACGAATAGGCCAGCAGGCGCTTGATGTTCTTCTGCATCAGCGCGAGGAAGTTCCCCACGATCATCGAGAGCACCGCAATGACGGCGATGCCCGACATCACGCCGGTAACCTGATAATAGCCGCTCGCCGATACGAATCGCAGCAGGAGCGCCACCACGGCACCCTTCGAAACCGTCGCTACAAACGCCGTCGTGGGAGCCGGAGCGCCTTCGTATACGTCGGGCGTCCACATATGAAACGGCGCCACCGCCAGCTTGAAGCCGATCCCAACCAGCATCAGGGCCGTTCCGGAGAGAATGTACACCGTCCGCAGCCCGCCGGACCGGAGCACATCCATGATGAGCGAGAACTGCATCTCCCCCGTTTCGGCGTAGATGAGCGCCATGCCGAAGAGGAGAAAGGCCGACGAGGCCGCGGCGAGGATCAGGTACTTGATGCCCGCCTCGAGCGAGCGGAGATTGTCGCGCAGGTAACCGATCATCACATAGAGCGAAACGGTCAGCACTTCCAGTCCGAGAAAGAGCGAGACGAAATGATCGGCCGCGGCGAGAACCATCGCCCCCAGCGTCGCGATCAGGAGCGCGGCGTAGTATTCCTCCCGGTGTTCGTCACGGATGCGGAAATAGTTGTAAGAGAGTGCCACCACCGCCAGCGCCGCGACCAGAATCAGCCCCATCGCCAGGAGGGCGTAGCTGTCGATCACGAGCAGCATCGAAATCGAGCGAGGGATCTCCGCGGAGGCTACGAACAGAGTCCCGAACGCAGCGACGAGGCCGATACCGGCGAGTCCGGCGGCAACCACCTGGCTGCGGCGTATCGCGATCTGTATTACCACGATGAGCGCCGCGGCGGCCACCACGATAAGCGGCAGCAACGCGATGAAATCCGCCCTGGTCATTGTGGCTTCTCCCCCGCCGCGGTGTTGATCAGGCTGGCATCGACGCTCTCCGACGGATTCGACACCGCCTCGATCCGTCGCTGCACCGCGGTCACGGTTGCCGCGGCGGTGCGGATCACCGGCTGCGGGTAGAGACCGAGCCAGACCAGCGCTACCATCATGGCGGCCATGACAACCATCGAGCGCAAGCCGAGATCGGGGAACGACCAGTCTTCGCGCGGCTTGCCGTGGAACGTCTGCTGCATGATCCAGAGCGAATAGACCGCCGCCCCGACCAATCCGACACTCGCCAGTACGGCCAGGGTGATATTGACCTGGAAGGTACCGACCAGCACCAGAAATTCACCGACAAAATTGCCCAGCCCCGGCAACCCGAGTGAAGCGATGGCAAAGAACATCGCCACCGCCCCCATCCGCGGCGCCTTATCCCACAGCCCGCCCATGCGGGTCATGTCACGGGTGTGGATTCGGTCCTGCAGGGTCCCGACAATCACGAACAGGGCGCCGGTGCTGAGACCGTGGCAGATCATCTGCATGATCGCCCCCTGCATGGCGAGCGCGTTGAACGCGAACACCCCGAGCAGCACGAACCCGAGGTGGCTCACGCTCGTATACGCCACCAGTCGCTTGAGATCGCGCTGGCCGAACGCGAGGATGGCGCCGTAGAGGATCCCGATCACCCCGATCGTCATTGCGATCGGCGCAAACTTGATCGACGCCTCGGGGAACAGCGGCAGCACGAACCGGATCATCCCGTACGCACCGGTCTTCAGCAGCAGACCGGCGAGGATCACGCTGCCCGCCGTGGGCGCCTCGGT
>CAYPYM010000697.1:0-2147 GCA_964414435.1 uncultured Ignavibacteriales bacterium
GCTCGGTTTAAGCGTATGCAGGGTTATAATGTACTTTGGCCTTGGGGTTGGCATTGGACAGGACAACCTCTACTTGGAGCCAGTCAACGCGTTGCTAGAGGCGACCAAGAATACATTCGTATCCTACATGAGGTTGATGGGGTGCCTGATGTTGAACTTAAAAAATTCGTAGATCCCACTTACATGGCTCAATATTATACAGATGAGGGCCGATTAGCTGCCAAGAGCATCGGATTCTCTGTGGATTGGCGGCGTGAGTTCACCACAATTATGCCAACTTACCAGAAATTTATCGAGTGGCAATACAAAAACCTCAAGGAAAAAGGCTACGTCACTCGGGGGACGCACCCAGTGGTTTGGTGCCCAAAAGACAAAAGCCCAACAGGTGACCATGACCGCCAAATTGGTGAAGGAGTTACTCCGGACGAGTATACGCTCATAAAGTACAGGCTTAACGAAAAAACGTTGTTGCCAGCAGCAACTTTCCGTCCTGAAACAATCTATGGCGTGACTAACATGTGGATAAACCCCGAAGTCACTTATGTCGAAGCGGCAGTTAACGATGAGAACTGGATAATCAGCCAAGAAGCCGCAGAGAAACTAAAAGAGCAAGAAAGAAAAGTCGAAGTAAAACGTTCTTTTAAGGGCGAGGAGCTCATCGGCAAAACTTTTGAGAACCCGATAACAAAACAAAAGTTTCCCATTTTGCCGGGCTGGTTTGTCGATGCCAAAACCGCGACAGGTGTCGTGTATAGCGTTCCAGCACATGCCCCCTATGATTGGTTAGCCTTGAGAGATTTGCAAGAAAAACCAGAGGTTCTTGCACAGTTTGGTCTAGATCAAGAAGTTGTAAAGAAGATAACGCCAATTTCAATTATCAAAGTTGAGGGATTCGGTGATTTTCCAGCAGTGGAAATCGTAAAGAAAATGGGCATAAAAGACCAAAATGATCCCAAAGCAGACCAAGCAACAAAGGAATTGTACAAGAAAGAGTTCCACGGTGGAATCCTGAAAGAAAATTGCGGTCCTTACGCTGGAAAAACCATTCGAGAAGCAAAAGACCTCTTGATTGGTGATTTTCGCAAGCTCGGAGTCGCTGAAACCATGTACGATTTATCTGAGTCTGTAATTTGCCGCTGTATGACCCCGTGTTATGTGAAGATTCTCTCAGACCAATGGTTTCTTAACTATTCCGATATAGCATGGAAGGCGAAAGCCAAGGAAGTCGTTTCTAAAATGAATATTTACCCTAACTCAGCTAAACAATCATTTTACACAGTTATTGATTGGCTGCGTGAATGGGCGTGCGCTAGAACCACAGGCTTTGGAACTCCGTTGCCTTGGGGGAAAGGCTGGATAATTGAAACACTCAGCGACTCCACTGTATACATGGCGTTTTACACTATAAACAAGCACATAAAACAGAACAATATTAAGGCTCAAACTTTGACATCTGAGGTTTTTGATTATATTTTCTATGGAAAAGAAGACCCAGCCAAAGTCATTATAGCCACAGGTAGAGATAGCGGCTTAACCGTTGATGTTTTAGAAGCAATGAGGAAAGAATTCTTGTACTGGTACCCCTTTGACCTGAGAAACTCGGCCAAAGAACTCGTACCCAACCACTTGTCTTTCTGTATTTTCCATCATGCCGCCCTCTTTCCACCCGAGCACTGGCCCAAAGCTATAGGCGTAAACGGTATGCTGATGATTGAAGGCAAACAAATGCACAAGAGCAAAGGAAATTTCATAACCATGAAGGGCGCAGTAGAAAAGTACGGTGCTGACTCCACACGTTGCGGGTTGTTATTGGGAGCGGAGGGTATGGATGACCCTGACTGGAGAGCCGAAAACATAAGCGACCTGCAACAAAAGTTTGAAAACTTGATTGGATTTGCGAGCGGAATAATTGCTTCTGCTAAAAACGAAGAAAACACAATGCTGGAGCGGTGGCTGCAGAGTAAGCTTCAATGTCGAATAAAAGAAGTTACCGAAAGCCTAGATGAGCTTAAAACCCGAACAGCCCTGCAGGTGGCGTTGTTTGAGACATGGAATGATTTACGCTGGTACATCCAGCGCAAAGGCAGCACCGATGCCAAAGAACTATGTGAAGCAGTGAAAGTCTGGCTCAAGATGCTTGCACCTTT
>CAYPYM010000698.1:0-2146 GCA_964414435.1 uncultured Ignavibacteriales bacterium
CTGCGGCTGCAGCGATAGCGGCATGTCGCCGATCTCGTCGAGGAAAAGCGTGCCGCCATCGGCCGCCTCGATCCGCCCGATGCGGCGCTCCGCAGCGCCGGTGAATGCGCCCCGCTCATAGCCGAACAACTCGGAGGCAACGAGGCTCTCCGGCAAGCCGCCACAGTTGACGGCTATAAACGGTCCGCGGGCAAATTGCGAACGCTCGTGGATCGCCTTCGCCGCAAGCTCCTTCCCGGTGCCGCTCTCGCCGCAAATCATCACCGGCGCATCAACCGCGGCGAACCGGCGGACCCTCTCGAAGATCGCCATCATCGGCGGGCAAGAGCCGACCATTACCGAATCGTCAGGAGACTCGCTCTGCGGTGAGGTCTTGCGGGCCCGGGTGACGTCCTCGGTCACCTCGGCCAACAAATGCGGATAGCGAGCGACCAGCCCGAGCAATATCTCCGCCAGCTTTGCCGGGATCAATCGTTCGAGTTCCTCACGGCGCAGTGACGTCGCCCCGCGTGACAGTTCCGAAAGCGGGGCAGTCCGGACCGTGGCTGTTGCGTCGCGCTCTCGCATGACTGAGATCGCCGCCTCCTCCCCTTTTTTACGCGGCGGCGAATTCTCGACCACCGCGCTGCCACACAGCCAATTTAGGTGACTGGCACCCGAGAATTCAAACAACCAAAAGTAGCGCTCTTATCCAAAAGGATAATTTTCCTTTTTATGATTATTACTACTTTAGTATTTCTACTAATTAGACATTTCAATCTTAATTTTACAATTCCCGATTTTATTTAATGATTTTCCCACGCCTATATTTTGCAAATTATGCTTAATATTGGCATAGTTTAGCGATGTGTGGGAGCGGCTGATGAAAATTCATACACCGACGTATGGGCGAATATTCCTCGCCTTCTTCGCTTTTTTGACTGTTTTTTCAATCTTCTCTGCAGAGTCTATCTCCTCTGAGTTGCGTTTTAATGACAAAAAAAACGTCGGTGAACTCGAGAGCGCCATCCGCCTGCAAGAGCAGCGGATGAAGGCGCAAGAGCGTCTGTTGCGGGAATACCAGGTCATGCTGGAACGGCAGCGGACAGAGCTCGACGCACTCAAGCATCGGATGGACGCCGGGACGGCGGCGCAACTTGCGCCCGGCCCCGCGCCATATGACCCCTACCGCCTGCAGCCGGTTGCCATGCCGGGTCTCCATGGCGGCGGTGCTCCGGATGGGCAAAGCCAGGCCAGGCCACGGGTATCGCCGGCGGCCGGACAACCCAAGTCCGCCCAGCCGACGGCCGCAACGGAAAAAACGGAGATAGAAGAGAGCAAACCGAAGCCGCGTCCCGACGTGCCGCTCATTGTTGAAAAGGGGGGTGTTCTTCTTCACCGGGGCCAAGTCGTCGTAGAACCGTCGATCGATTTCAGCCTTGTTGAAACGAACCGGGTCGAGGTCGCCGGGTTCACCGTGCTACCCGCGATCCTCGTCGGCAACTTCACGGTGTCGCAAGTGCAGCGAGAGACGGAGACGGCCGCGCTGTCGGCGCGTATCGGCGTAACGGACCGAATTGAGCTCGAGGCACGGGTGCCATACATCAACCGCGACGACCGCGAGACACGCCGACCGATTGGCAGCGGCTCCGACTCGGATGAGACCGTGAGTCTCAGCGGCTACGGCCTTGGCGATATTGAGATGGCGGGACACTACCAGATCAATGACGGTACCGGTCGATGGCCGTATTTCGTCGGGAACCTGCGGGCGAAATCGGACACGGGGACGAGCCCCTTCGACGTCTCGACCGACTCGTCGGGCAACCCGACCGAGCTGCCGACCGGCTCCGGCTTCTGGAGCCTGCAGCCGAGTGTCACAGCCATCATGCCGACCGACCCGGCCGTCGTGTTCGCCAACCTCAACTACACTTGGAACATTGCACGCGATGTCAGCGGATACGGCGAAATCGACCCCGGCAATTCGTTCGGCGGCAGCCTCGGCGTCGGTTTTGCCTTGAACGAAAAGCTGTCGATGAGCATGGCCTATGATCACACCTATGTCATGGAAACGACGCAGAACGGCCAGGATAACAATTCCGCCTTCCACATCGGACGGATGCTCTTTGGCGGATCGTTCAAGTTCGCCGACAATGCTTCCGCAAATTTG
>CAYPYM010000699.1:0-2145 GCA_964414435.1 uncultured Ignavibacteriales bacterium
TCGGTCATTGCGCGCGATTGCGGCATGCTTCGGAAAGTCAGTTCCAGCGGTTTTTGCATCGCTTATCGCCTCCTGATGCGTCTTTCGGACGCCGTTACGACCGGCCGCGGCTCCTCTCGGCGAAAGTCACCGCGAGTACCGACCGTGAGAGAACTTACTCCCACCGGCGGTCTCAATCGGTGCGAGAATCTGTTTCGCGGCTGAGAGAGCGTCAGGTGTATGCTGCCCGCCGGTCGGGCTACACATTCCCTGTAACACCGGAAGGGTGCCACTGTTCACGTCGATTTGGAACCGGTCCGGCGTGTCCCCGGGGCGCACTTTTCTTGATGAGACTCGTTATAGTGTGTATCATGGATACATCAAGGGTAATACCGATATCGCCCGGCCACCGGGCGCGGGGAGGGACCGTACGCCGATGAAACCTGCCTCCAACCATGTCGGGCCGATGCTGACCGATCTATACGAGATTACCATGGCGAGCGCCTATTTCCGCAGCGGTAAGCACAACGACCGGGCGGTTTTCGACCTCTTTTTCCGCAAAAACCCGTTCGGCGGCGAGTTTACGGTCGCCGCGGGAATCGCCGAGATCCTCGCCTTTGTGGAGAACTTCCGCTACTCCGGTTCCGATATCGCCTTTCTGGAGAAGACCCTCCCCCGCTGGTCGCCCGAATTCGGCAAATGGCTGCGGCAGATCGACTGCTCCGAGGTCCGGATCCATGCCGTCCCGGAGGGCAGCCTCGTCTTTCCGCGGGTGCCGCTTATCCGGGTCGAGGGACCGTTGGGAATTTGCCAGCTGCTCGAATCGACCCTGCTCAACCTGATCGGCTATCCCAGCCTCGTAGCGACCAACGCCGCCCGGCTCAAACTGGCCGCCGGCAGCAAGCGCGTGGTCGAATTCGGCCTGAGACGAGCGCAGGGCCCTGATGGCGGCCTGTCGGCCTCCCGCTACGCGTATCTCGGCGGGCTCGACGGCACCAGCAACGTTCTCGCCGGCCAGATGTTCGGCATACCGCTCGCCGGCACCCAGGCCCATGCCTATGTCTCGGCGTTCAGCGACCTGGACGAGATTACGTACGGCACGCTGGCCGACACCGACGGCCGCGAGCGCGACTTTGTCGGGCTGGTCATGAAGTACCGCGACCGGCTGGGGTACGGCAACACCAACAACGGCGAGCTGGCTTCGTTTATCACCTACGCCCAGGCGTTTCCCTCGGGATTCTTGGCGCTGGTCGACACCTACGACACGCTCGGTTCGGGCGTGCCGAATTTCCTCTGTGTCGCCTTCGCCCTGCTGGAACTCGGCTACAAACCGAAAGGCATCCGCCTCGATTCGGGGGATCTCGCGCACTTGTCAAAGCGCTCGCGGCGGATGTTCAAGGATGCCGAGAAGAAAACCGGTGTCAATTTCGAGCGCCTCACCATTGTCGCAAGCAACGAGATCAACGAAGCGACGCTCTATTCACTGAATCTCCAGGGTCACGAGATCGACCTGTTCGGGATCGGCACGCACCTTGTCACCTGCCAGTCGCAGCCGTCGCTGGGGGTGGTGTACAAGCTGGTCGAGATCAACGGCCGTCCGCGGATAAAGCTGTCCGAGGACAGCAGCAAGGTGACGATCCCCGGCCGCAAGAAGGCTTGCCGGCTGATCGGCCGAAAAGGTTACCCGGTGGCCGATCTCATGCTCGGGGAAGATGAACCGTTGCCGCAGGCGGGCCGGCGCGTGCTCTGCTGTCATCCGTACGACCGCGCCAAGCGGAGCTGGGTCACGCCCGCCGATGTCGTCCCGCTCCACGAGTTGATTTGGGACGGCAAGCTGGTCGGCGAACCGGCCAGTCTGGACGATGCCCGCAGGCGGGTCGGGGAACAGATCGGGAGCCTGCGCGAAGACCACAAGCGTCCGCTTAATCCGACCCCGTACAAAGTATCGCTGAGCGAGAATCTGTTCGAGTTTATGCAGAAGCTCTGGATGGAATCGGCGGTCGTGCGCGAGATCTCCTGACGATGTCTCAGAAGACGCCCTGCACGAGCGTGTGAATGACGCCGAGCAGCGGCGCCGGATACACGCCGAGATAGAAGATTGCGAGCGTGAGCAGGGCCAGCACCGCCCCGCCGCCGGTTGGCACCGCCTCGATATCGGCCGGCGCC
>CAYPYM010000700.1:0-2143 GCA_964414435.1 uncultured Ignavibacteriales bacterium
TGCCCGGGGCGACTTCCACGGAAGTGAGCGGAATCGAACACCCGCCCACCCGAAGCTGCACGTTTTCCCAGGTTGATAGATCGGTGCCGGGCGCTATTTCGTCGCTCAGGATGATCGAAGCCTCGGATGGCGTGAAGGCGAACTTGTGGAAGACCATAAACGGATCGGGGTCCTGCTGCCAGCCCTGATGGTCGACCTCAACGATCTCGATCGTGTAGTCTTCGACCTCGCCCCACTGCGTGATTCCGCACGGGTCCATCGCTTCGGCGGTTCCGGAATAGCTGAGCCGAACCCGCAGCCGCGTCGGACCGGGTCCGGCGTCCGGCGGCACCGTCACGACACCCAAAAACGGCCCGTAGCCCGTTTCAACCGCCAGCGGAATGCGCTCCTCCGGGTCGGCGAAGAGACGGTCCCGATTCCAGTCGACCCACACGGCACAATCATCGCCGGCGTAGCCGCCGTCAGATGTGACGGTGAAAGGATACTCCCCTCCCGGCTCCATCACGGTCGATGCGACGGTGAAGTCGCTATATCCGTCGCAATCCGACTGGTTGTCGATATCGCCGATCTGCACCCGGGAGATGTGTTCATCGCAGCCGCCACCGGCCGTGCAGTACAACGTATCGCGCGGCGAGCAGGTTACGCTCAAGCCGTAGTCCCAGGGCATTCCCGGGCAGGGCAGACCGTAGAATACAAGCGGCGCCACAAAGACGACATACTCGCCGGCGGGTCGCGACACTGTCACCTCGGCCGGGTTATACGCGTAAGCGGTGTCGTGAGGCCGAGCCAGCCCCAGAGCCGAATCGCAGTCGATCACGCCGGTCTGGGGGAACCTCACCAGGCCGAGGACCAGCTCCTCGTCCGACAACAATTGCAGCGTCACATCCGACGGCTCCTCCAGCACCAGCCGGTACCAGTCGGTGTCGCGCGACCCGCCGTCGGCCCAGATCGTGCCGCATATCGAATCCCCCGAGGCGATCTCCGCGAACAGGGCGGGATCCGTATTGCAGCCGTCGTTGGTCGCTTCACCGCACGGCTCACCCTCGTCGATCATCCCCTCTTGACAATCGAACCAATCCGCCCATCCGTCGTAGAGGGTGATCACACCGTCACCCGAGGCATTGCCGTAACCGCCGACTTCAATCAGGTAGTCGTGCCCCGGCATCACGGTGACATCAAGTTCCGACTGGAGCCCGCAGGCATCGTCGTTGCACGCAATCATCGTGGCGGTGTTGCAATCGGCGCCGTCGTAGACCGCCAGCTTGGTATCGAACGACGAACCGCAGAGACTGATCGATACCATATTCCCCTGGTTGGCATGGTAGAGGTACCAGATGTTGGGTGACGTCATGCACGTCCCCGGACCGTCGAACGTCGCGCCGGTCGTCGTGAACGGCTGATCGACAACCTGGGAGATGACTTCGGCCTGATGGCAGTCATCGTTGAATATGTCCCAGAACAGTGATATGAACTCGAGGCTGAACGACGGTATGCAATCCGGCGCCGGCCAGGTATCGACCATCACGTAATACACTCCCTCGTCGAGCCAGACACCCTCTATGCCGTGCATCCCGGCCGCACTCCTCGTGCTGAATCCGATACAGTCGGGGCCGGGGGGGCAGGTCTGCGTCAGCAGAAGACCGGTATAGGTTGAACCTTCGGGATCCAGATAGATCCCGTAGTAGCCGGCGTTGAGAACCGTGACCTCCACAACAAGATCCTCACCGCCGTCATAGTAGCCGAGACAGGTGGCATCGTAATCGTTGCCCCGCCCGCAGGTACTCAGTCCGGGCAACGTCGCGCCGTCGAACGTAAGATCGACTGTCAGCGGCAGATCGCAGTTATCCCCCGGTGAAAGCGCCCGCGTTGAATCGGCCCGAGGCAGGGGGTTATCGCCGAGTTCGAGCCTGGCCTGTTCTTCGGCCTGGCGGGCGGCCTTGGCCGCGAGCAGCGATTTGATCGCGGGATCGATACCGGCAATGGTCGTGACCGAATGATCATCGTTATGGGTAACCTGTCCCCATCCCGAGAGCGGCCATCCCAGCGACAGTGCGAACAAGGCGGCAAGCAGGGACACGGAACGGACGTGACGGTTTGACATGAGTCCTCCCAGCGTACCGAGCGCCCGGTCCGGGTCAAGGAA
>CAYPYM010000701.1:0-2137 GCA_964414435.1 uncultured Ignavibacteriales bacterium
CGCCGAAATGCACGATCAATATCTGGACGCTCGATGGCGACCGGGTGCGGACGATCTATCACGACGTGCCGGCTACCGACCCGACGTATTCGAAAGAGCGGTGGGACTTGATCAACCGGAACTATCAGATAATCGTGTCGGGGATTTACTACTGGACGGTTGAGGCGCCGGATCGGGAGACGCAGATCGGGAAGCTGGTCGTGCTTCGGTAACACACCCTCCGGGTACCCTGTGCTTCGTACGGGATGTCCGTGTTGCCGTCACCCTGAGCTTTGTCGAAGGGTGACCGGGAGAATCGATGGGCCAAGGGTGCTGCGGGTCATGCTTCGACAGGCTCAGCATGACGTCCCAAGGCTCAGCATGACGTCCCAAGGCTTAGCATGACGTTCCATTGGCTTAGCATGACGTTCCATTGGCTCGGTATGACGGTAAGGGCTGCGGACAAGGTTAATACCACAAGGGGTTTGACGTACTCAGGACTACTCACGAAAACGGGCGGATTCGCAAGAACCCGCCCGTCGGTTGCATTCGCAACAGCAGTTCGTAATCACCAGCCGAGGATCTGCTCCAGATTCTTGTTGAGCTTCTCGATCCGCCCCTGGTAATCGATCTTCTTCGTCTTCTCCCGCCCGATCACATCGTGCGGCGCGTTGGCCAGGAAATCGGAGTTGGCCAGCTTCTTGGAGACCTTCTCCAGCTGAACCGCCAGCGAGCCGAGCTCTTTTTCGAGCCGCTGCTTCTCGGTGTCGACATCGATCAGCCCGGCCAGCGGAATGAATATCTCCGCGCCCGAGATAACCGCCGAGGCCGACAGGTTCGGCTTCTTGATATCGGTCCCGGTGTACAGGTTCTCCACCCGCGCCAGCGAGCGGAAATACTCGATGTGATCCTGAAGCAGGGTGCCGAACTCGGCTGTATCGGTCCGGACATAGAGGTCCGACTTTTTGCCCGGCGGGACGTTGAGTTCCGCCCGGACCGACCGGACCGCGGTCACGACCGCCTGAATCTGCTCGAGATGCTGCTCCAGCGCCTCATCGATCAGGTTCGGCCGGGCCACCGGCCACGGGCCAAAACTGATAGTGGCGTCGGAGTCGATATCCTTGCCGACCAGATCGAGATAGATCTGCTCGGTGACAAACGGCACGAACGGGTGCAGCAGCCGGATAATCTGGTTGAGGACGTAGGTCGCGACATTGAGCGACCCCTCGCGGATCTCCTGTCCCGGCGCGTCCGGCTTGATCAGTTCGACATACCACGAGCAGTAGTCGTTCCAGACGAAATTGTAGAGCGTCTTGGTCGCCGCCGAGAGGCGGAATTCGGCAAACGCTTTGTCGACCGCCTTGATCGTCCGGTTGAGCCGCGAGAGAATCCACCGGTCGAATATGACGAGGTCGTCTTCGTTGAGCTCGTCGAGAACGGCCGGGCGGTCGCCGAGGCGCATCCGGACAAAGCGCGAAACCTGGTGCAGCTTGTTCACGAAGTTGCGACCGACCTCGAAGGTGTTTTTGCTGATCCACGGGTCCTGACCATCGGGCGTGGCCAACGTCAGCGAGATGCGGAGGGCGTCGGCGCCGTACTTCTCGATGATCTCGACCGGGTCGATCCCGTTGCCGAGCGACTTGGACATCTTGATGCCGTTGGCGTCGCGGACCGTGCCGTGGATGTAGACATCGGAGAACGGCTGCTCGCCGACCAGTTCGTAGCCGGCCATGACCATGCGGGCGACCCAGAGGAAGATGATCTCCGAGGCGGTCGAGAGGACCTTGGTCGGGTAGAACTTTTCCAGGTCGCGGGTCTTCTCCGGCCAGCCCATGGTCGAAAACGGCCAGAGCCACGAGGAGAACCACGTGTCGAGCACGTCTTCGTCCTGGACGAGCGCTTCGGGGTCGTAGCAGTCAGCGTACGAGCATCGCAGGATCACCCCGACCTCCGACTCGCGATTGCCGACGTCGGACCAGTACTGGCTCCGGCGGATCGACGACTCCATCTCGAGCAGATCGAGCCAGACGCCGGTCAACGCGGCGCCCGCACCGGTCTCGCGGACCAGCCCGTGCTCGCGCTTCGACGCCCGCGAGAGGATGTCGCGCTCGAGCGAGCTGAGCTGGTTGGGTGCATCCATCGCGCGCAGGACCGGATC
>CAYPYM010000702.1:0-2137 GCA_964414435.1 uncultured Ignavibacteriales bacterium
GCACAATGCTGCGGGAGTTGTTTGACTTTGATTAATTTATATTTTTTAAAAGCAGTTTGATAAAATATGAGAGGATGGTGCTGGCACAGAAAACCCAAGCTGGCAAATTGTTGTTGCAGTTAAACGGAAAAAGAAGAAGGCCGGTGGCTTCGCAACCATCGGCCTTTTTCTTGCTGTCTCCAACTGGAGATTTTTAGAAACCGTAAATCTCACCGTATTTCTTATTCATATACGCCACAAGCGGCTTGTGGTCAAGCGATTTACCGGTCACCTTCTTGCACAGGTCGGTCGCGCGGTAGCGACGGCCGTGCACGTGGATGTTCTTCCGCAGCCACTCGCGCAGCTTCAGAAGATCGCCGCGCTCGAACTGCTCGTACAGGTTGGGCATTTCTTCGAGCGCCTTGCCGAAGAACTGGGCCGAATACAGGTTGCCGAGGGTGTAGGTCGGGAAATAGCCGACCAGGCCGGCCGACCAGTGGACATCCTGAAGGCAGCCGTTGGAATCCTTGTCGACCTCGATCCCGAAATACTCCTTGAACCGCTTGTTCCATTCGCCGGCGGCATCGGCCGGTTTCAGGTCGCCGGTCAGCAGCGCGCGCTCGAGTTCAAAACGAAGCAGGATGTGGAGGTTGTAGGTCGCCTCGTCGGCCTCGACCCGGATATACGACGGCGTCACGTAGTTGATCGCGCCGTAGAAAGCGTCGAGCGAGACATCGCCGAGCGACGACCGGAACAACCGTTGCGCCTGCGGGAAGAAGTATTTCCAGAACGGCCTGGAGCGGCCGACCTGGTTCTCCCACATGCGCGACTGCGATTCGTGGATACCGAGCGACACCGAGTCACCCATCGGCGAGCCGAAATACTCGGTCTTCAGCAGCCCCGACTCGTACAGGCCATGACCGGCCTCGTGCATCGTGCCGAAGAGGGCGTCGTTGAGACGGTTCGGGTTGTAGCGGGTGAGGATGCGGGTGTCGCCGTAGCCGATCCCGGTGCAGAACGGGTGGGTGGTGATATCGAGCCGCCCGGCGGTGAAGTCGAATCCCATCGCGGCGGCGACCGCTTCGCCGAATACTTTCTGCAGTTCGACATCGTAGGCCCGCTCGACAATCGAGCGATCGGGCTGCTTGGGGGCGTTGGTGATCTTCTCGAGCAGCGTCACCAGCTCTTTGCGAAGGGCGGTGAACACCGCGCCGACCTGTTCGACCGTCGCGCCCGGCTCGTAATCATCGAGCAGCGCGTTGTACGGTTCGCCTTCGTAGCCGTACGCCTCGGCTTTCCGGATCGACAGCGCCATGACCTTCTCCAGCCAGGGGAGAAACGCCTTGAAATCGGATTTCGCCCGCGCCTGGGCCCAGGCCTGCTGCGCCATCGCGGTGGTCTTGGTGATCTCCTCGACCAGTTCGGTCGGGAGCTTGGTGGCCTTGTCGTAGTCGTGGCGAAGTTCGCGGATATTGGCGGCTTCGGGGGTGTCGCCCTTGGCGAGATCGGACTGCTCGACCTGCGCGATCATCTCGCCGATTTTCGGCGCGGTGAACATCCGGTGGGTCATCCCGGAGATCACGCCGAGCTGGTCGGCGCGAAGCTGCGCGCCCTGGGGCGGCATATAGGTCTGCTGGTCCCAGTGGAGCACGGATGCGGACGACCCGAGCAGGGACATTTCCTTGGTCTTGTTCAGGAGCTCGTCGTAGACGGCTTTTGCGGACATATCGTTTCCTCCTTTGCCGGCTGCTTCGATGTGCTCGCACGCGAGCTGGGCGCCGGCCCGGTTGGTTTCAGTCGTAATACGGCCCGCAAGATACGAGGTTTCGCCCCGCAACGCAACACCCTGCGGGTGCCTCGCTCTGGCGCGGGTGAGAGGGCGGAGTAGAGTGTGGCGGGCCGTTCAAAACAGCTCCGGTTGGGCACGGGGGGGCCAGTGGGCGCGGAGCATGCGGCGCAATGCGTCGTCATCGAACTCGCCGTTGTTGTCGACCGCGATCGGACTCGCGCCACGACGGATAAAATGCCTGTTGCCGGCCGCGCTCTCAGGCGGATCGGGATAGTCGATCACGAAAAGCGGGCAGCCGAGATCGAGCGCGGCGCTGCCCGACGCAAACGTGCCGCCCGACATGGCCGACTCGACTATCAACAGCGCCTG
>CAYPYM010000703.1:0-2135 GCA_964414435.1 uncultured Ignavibacteriales bacterium
ATTGTAAAATATGAAAAATTATCTTGTCCTTTATCCGAAGTTTTATGATTTTCCTTATAAAAAGGTAGCCAATTATGTGTGGAAGATTCGGATTAGACCAGCCTCCCAAGAAAGTCATTGCAACACTGGAAGAAGCCGGCATTGCAATCAGGAATAAGCTTAAAAAGGAAAAGCTTCCGAAGCTGAACATCCCCCCTTCTGTGCCGATTATTACCGTCATAAATAAAGATGATGAAAACACCCTTGAAAGCACTAAATGGGGAATGAAATTCTCAAATAAGTCGCCTTTAATATTTAATTCCAGGATAGAAACTATAAGAGAAAAGCCTTTCTGGTTAAGGTTATTTAGTAAGAATCGCGCTTTAGTGCCAATGGACAGGTTTTATGAGTGGAAACGCATAAGCAAAAAAGAAAAGATATCTCACGAAATCTATCTTAAGAAGAGCGAGATATTTTTTGTACCTGCGTTATATTTCAAGATAAAGGACCAGGTGTGCACTTCGCTGATTACTACAGAGCCGAATACTTTTATGGCGAAGATACACAACAGGATGCCGGTGATACTAAATCCAAAGCAGGCAAAGAAATATTTAACGCAAAATGTTGAAGAGAATTTTGAGTTATGTGTGCCTTATAAAAATAACAGGGATATGGTGATGGAGGAGGTTGGGATATAATCAAATGGGAAAAATCTCTAAGTGAGATTATTAATTAAATTTAACAATAATAATGACTGAATATCTTAAAAAAATATTACCACAAGTAGATTGGAATAAATACAAGCATTTATGGATGCGATTGGAAGTACCTGCCAAAACTATTCTATTAAATGAAGGTAAGATTTCAAATAAAGCTTATTATATAGAAAAAGGATGTTTAAGACTGTGGTTTAACAATAACGGCAACGATGTAACATTTCAATTCTTTTTTGAAAACGAAGCGGTATCCTCGATTGAAAGCTTTAGCAAAAAGAAGCCGAGTCTTTTTAGTATTGAAGCCATAGAATCTTCAATTGTTTACTATATAACCAAAAATAATTTTGATAAAATAATAAACGAAAACCCTATGCTAAGGAATTTCTTGTTTGATGTTACACTGGAGCGTCAATTTAATTATATGAAACATTTCCTATCCCTGATTAAAGACAAACCCAGAAATCGTTATTTGAACCTTATTAAGAAAAAACCTCAAATAATTCAACGTGTCCCGCAACATTATATTGCCTCATATTTAGGTATAACACCGGTTTCGCTAAGCAGGATAAGAAATAAAAGATAAGTCATCATTTCTTAACAATTGTTATCGTTTGACTGCCTAATGTGTCCATATTTTTGTGCTAAAAAGGCGCAAAATGAAAGTAGTAATAATATTCAACCATCCTTATGACAGAAGCTATTGCACAGCCATATTAAACTCTGTGTTAGAAGGTTTAAAGTCAGCCAACCATACTGCAGACTTAATCCATTTAGACAAAGAAGGCTTTAATCCTGTGATGACGGCTGATGACCTGAAAGGATTTAGCGAACATAGAGCAATTGATCCAAAAGTTATAGAATATAAGAAACGACTTAAGGATGCTGAACACATGGTATTCATATTTCCGATTTGGTGGGAATTAATGCCTGCAATGACAAAGGGTTTTATTGATAAAGTAATATTTCCCGGAGTAGCATATAATTATACTGAGAAAGGTCTTATGAAAAAGAATTTTGTTAAAATTAACGGAGTTACTTTAATTACAACAATGAACACTGCATCTTTTGGTTACCGGATATTATTTGGTAATGCGATAAAAAAAGCTGTCCTTTGGGGAACTTTTTGGAAAACAGGTTATAAACATAGAAAATGGATTAAACTGAGTATGGTCAAGTTCGTATCTGATAAGCGAAGAAAAAAATGGTTGTTAAGGATTGAGAAACATTTCGAAAAAATAAAGTAGATTATGTTATATATTATATGTAAAAAGCTGGCTAACAAGCGGTTCACCCCGACCGCTGATAATAAATTTGGGCGGCGGGTTAGGGGCAATTCCGTTATAAGCTCAATAATAATTGATTTAGTTGCATCTTTATTGCTTTACTAATTCTTGAAAAATAATAAATATTTCCTGTCATATTTCAGAATTTCTTGTTACT
>CAYPYM010000704.1:0-2135 GCA_964414435.1 uncultured Ignavibacteriales bacterium
CGACCTCTATGAAGCGCATGAGCACTTCATAGAGGAAGAATCCGAGCCACACGCTTTCGCCTTTGCCCTGTTCGCCGATCAGGTTCATGCCGTCGTTCCAGTCTCCCGAGCCGATCAAGGGCAGCCCGTGCGCACCACGACTCATTCCGTGCAGAATGGCCCGCACGCAATGGTCATACAGACAGGCGGTCTGCTCCGAAGGTGAAGGCAGGTCGTAGTAGGATTCTTCGCCTGGCCCGACCGGACGTCCCTCGATGAAGGGAATCATTTCGTCGAGCACACCGGTGTCTCCTGTGCTCGCGACGTAACGCCAGGTTGCCAACGGAAGCCACAGATAGTCGTCCGAGCACCGGGTTCGTGAGCCGCGGCCTCCCGGAGGATGCCACCAGTGCTGAACATCACCTTCAGGAAACTGGTGGGCGGCACAGAGAAGGAGCTGATCCCGAACCAGCCTGGGCTCGGCATGAATGAGCGCCATGACGTCCTGGAGCTGGTCGCGGAAGCCGAAAGCTCCGCCGGACTGGTAGTATCCGCTTCGGCCCCAGAGCCTGGCGGAAACGACCTGGTACAGAAGCCAGCCGTTGGCGAGGACGTCCAGCGAAGCATCGGGGGTTTGCACCTGAACCGCCGCAAGTGTGCGTCCCCAGTACCGCCGTACCGCATCGAGGGCCTCACGCGCAGCACCCGGGCTGCGGAAACGCTGTACAATTCTTGCGGCGTCATCGGCATCGCGCCCTGCGCCGAGCTTGAAGATTATCTCGCGCTCCTCTCCGTCCGCCAGCTTGAACGGGAGCTGCACGGCTGCACAGGGATCCAGGGCCGCGCCCGTCCTTCCAGAAAGTCGTTCCCGTGACATCGCGTCCGGATCCTGTAGAGTGCCGTTGCGCCCTATGAACTCGGTCCGGTCGCATGTTACCGTCCGCTCCTCTCCGCCGGCGTCAAGAAAGACCGTCCGCCCGGAGAACTCCGTGTTGTACCAGTTTCGCGCGAAGATAGCACCGGTCGCGGTGTCGATTTCCGTCACAACGTGCATGCCGGACTTCGACCGCAGCTCGCCAAGAACGAGCTCCGCGTATGCGGTGGCCGAGAGCTCCCGGGAACGTCCCGACTGGTTTCGAAGCTTCAGGACCGTAAACTTCACGGGCGCGTCCAACGCCACATAGACCCAAAGCTCCGAGCTTATGCCGCGTTCGGAATGCTCGAACACGCTGTAGCCGAACCCATGGCGAGCAACGTAGGGTTCACCCCCCCGCCGCGGCAGAGGTGTGGGAGACCAGAACTGACCGGTCTCCTCGTCCCGTAGGTACACGGCCTCGCCGCCTGAGTCGCTCACCGGATCGTCATGCCACGGTGTGAGCCGGAACTCATGAGCGTTTTCTCTCCACGTGTACGCCGATCCTGCCTCCGAGACGACGGTGCCGAACTCGGGGTTCGCAATCACGTTTGTCCATGGCGCCGGAGTAACCTGTCCTCGCGCGGTCGCAATCACGTATTCGCGGCCGTCGGGCGAAAAACCGCCGAGCCCGTTGAAGAACTGCAGATCCCCGCGTGGCACAACCGTCGCCTGAGAACGGTTCTTGGTAGGTCGTCTCGCCGCCAGGTGGGGCACGACTACTTTCGGGATGCTCCGCCCGTCTGTCTGCTCTTCCAGTGTTCCCCGGCGGTCACTGATGACCACCCGCGATGCTGCCTGAATGAGGATCCGGTCCTCCTCCGATATCTGATCTGCGGAACGTACAAAGATACCTCCCGGGCGATCCAGAACGTTTGCGTCAACGCCCGCGGTGATGAGCCCGAAGATCTCTTCCTGCAGCTGCCGGCGGTAGCCGCCGTGCTCCTCGTTCCAGATCACCAGATCCACGACGAGCCCTTTCTGGCGCCAATAAGCATGCGCCTGCACAAGTTGGCGGACAAGAGCAATGTTCGCCGGATCTTCGATGACCAGCAGCACGATCGGCAAATCTCCCGAAATCGAGTACCCCCAGAGGCCGGACTGGCCGCGGCGATTCGACACCAGGACATTGGAATCGGCACGTATCCCGGAGTGTGCGTAGAGTATCGAGCCGGCGAGGTGACCGTAGAGCTGCGCGTCGGCCTCCGTTCCGTTTATTTGCTGGAGGATCACCTGGCTATGC
>CAYPYM010000705.1:0-2134 GCA_964414435.1 uncultured Ignavibacteriales bacterium
TACAGCACCGGCACCATTGCCCGATGCAATCCAACCCTGCCAAGCACCCCAGCTCAATACCAGAGCGTAGCTCCAATGCACTCGGACGGATACCCCGCCAATTCGCCCCAGGCGGATAGATCCAGAGTGTGTCACTATCGCGACTCCCGTGTTTCGCCCTTGCCCCGCACACGTGAGAAACCTGGCCGAGGGAGAGTTGGCTCTGGTGCGCCCATTACCAAACGATCTTTCCACTTGATCTCCCGCCCAAAGGCCACACTGATCATGGACTCAAGGCCCATAACCGTGATCAGAAGTCCTCCCAGCGGGTAAGTCACTGCCGACCAGGGCGGCGCGCGGAAACCAATCACCCGTACCACCGCCGTGAAGATCAGTTCGACGCCTACGACCACACCCATTGCGACCGTTGCAACACGGTTGCCAGTGACCATTGCCCAGACCAGCAGAAACCAGGGCAAGATGTTCAATAGTACGTAGCCGATCAACCCGGCAATCGAGATCAACCAGCCGCCTGTTAGCTGAATAGCTGCCTTCCGTCCGCCTAACCACATCTCCTTGAGATTGCGGTACATGCGCACCCGCATTACCTCGGCTCCATCTGCGACGAAGACTCGCTGACCGGCAGCCTGAACGTTTTCTGCCAGCGAATAGTCATCCATCATTCGGTTACGGACCCCCCGGTGCCCGTCGACCGCATCGTAAACGACGCGTGGCAGCAGCAGAAACTGTCCGTTGGCGACTACTGCCTTTCGTTTTGGATTATTAACCCGACTGGGGGGGAATAGGAGAAACAAATGCGTCAGAGCAGCAGGCAGGACAATGCGTTCCCACAGGCCGACCATTTCGTACCACGGCTGGAGACTCAACAGTCCGACCTGTTTTTCGATGGCAAAGGCCATCGTCCGCTCAATGAGATCGGGTTCAGCGTACGTATCCGCATCCATGAAGCACAACCAGTCGCCGGACGCAGCCTGCGCCCCGGTATGACACGCCCACTGCTTACCGTTCCAGTTATCGGGTCGGGGCTGGGTCCTTACAACCTGAACCCGTCCATTTAGTCGGTCAAATTCGGCCAGAATATCCGGTGTGGCATCTGTTGAGTCATCGTCGACGAAAATAATTTCCAGATTAGGGTAGTGTTGTCGAGTGAGCCCTTGAGCACAGCGCCCGATATTGCGTTCTTCGTTGCGGGCGGGAACGACAACCGATACCAAGGGCGGATCCAGAGGGATCGGCCCGTCGGACAGTGAATTCTTAAACCGTGCCCCAATCAATCCGGCAACACCGGTCACGCCAATAGCCGCTATTGCATAAAGTATCCACAACCAGACCGGCATGTCGAAATCATCCCTTCTGGCAGAAAGTTGTTGTGACTTGTTATACCTGTCTACAGGAAATTATGCCGGGCTGTCGAACTAGCGGCAAGGGCCATCCGAGGAGGCGGGGTCAGGAGCGAGCCAGACCATATATCAACACGCCGACGGCGGCCATTCCAAAACCGGCCAGTATCCCGACGGTCTGCAGCCAGCCAAAGACGATGCCTGCACCCCCGCCATGAGACCCATAGCCCATCGCATCTGACAGAGTGGCCGCAGCAGCGAAGACTAATCCCGTAAGTCCCATTCGAAGCCCAATGCTGCGAATCAGGGACGGCGGCTGTCCCCGGTGGAACATTCCATAGGCGGCTACGTACGCCCCCCCGATGATCAGTACCATCCCGGACAGCATGGCGATCATCTGGGCGATACCAATGCCGGGCGTTACTTCTGCCGCCACAGCGTCTGGAAACAGTCCCAGGAACAACACTACGCAACCCGTGACCGTCGTGAACACCCCGAACTGTGCCAGTCGACTCATGCCGATCTGCTCGCCTATTTGAATGATCATCCACTTCGATTGTAACATGCTTCAGATGGCCGTGCTGACATCACCCGGCAGACCCCGCCGCAGCATCCGGAGCCAGTTCCCGGCGAAAATGCCCGCAATCTGCTCTTCACTGAATCCACGCCCGAGGAGCGGTCCATACAAACTCCACAGATCGCCAATCGTGTCAATGCCTTCCGGTGTATGCTGCGCGCCAAACCCGCCATCGAAATCCGTGCCAATACCGACATGATCTGCGCTACCTGTTACC
>CAYPYM010000706.1:0-2123 GCA_964414435.1 uncultured Ignavibacteriales bacterium
GAAGATATCCAGGCGCGGGCGCTGGCGAATATCGCTTTCCATGAAATCGCTCACTGCAAGGCGGAATGCACCAACCGGGCGACGAACAATCACTGGAATAGCGCAATCTCCGGTTCGATTCACGACGTATCAGGTGTGTCGGTATGTGCGTCACGACTCGACGGGACGACGCTACCGGTCGAGGCCGACTTCCAGGTGATGGGTGAACACATGCTCTGCCCGATCAGATTCTACCAACTTGATCAGCCGATCGACGGTCAGTTTTTCACGAACGACCAGTCGATACGGTTGACGGCGAGGGGATCGGGGAGCGGCTCCGATAGTTCTTCCGGTTCGACCGGATCGGGCGGGGACGACCCGCTGGGCGATCTGGGCGACCCGGACGCAATATTGTTCATGGCGGGGGCCAGGGTCGGGTGGGGCCCGACCGACGGCTGATGACTTCAGGAAATTTCACCGGGCAGGCGACCCACGGGCCGTGTTGTGGGTAGAAAGACCGATAAAGTCCTTGAATTTAAGTGCCGTGACGTTAAGTACTTGACAAGGGCCGGGCAGCGAACGTAGTTTCCTTAGTTCTCTTGCGAGCAAGCCCGACCTCGAATCTCGAACCCTAAACCAGGACATTACCTGATAAGGGCATAATGGATATTGCCAATTATTCATCCGACGCCCGCGCGGTGATCAAAAACGCCAGGGAGGTCGCGGTCGCATTTCGGCATGCCGAAATCGAGATCGAACATCTCCTCGTTTCGGTCATCAGGCACGAGGGCTCGCAGGTCGAATCGATTCTCAACCAGCTGGGTAAGAGCCCGTCGTTTGTCGAGAATGTGCTCGAGACCTACCTGAAAGATCAGGCCAGCCGTCAATCGGCACCGCAAAACCCGACCCTGTCGCCCGCGACCCAGGCGGTCCTCGCGCAGGCAACCCAGGAAAAGGCCAAACTGTTCGACACCCTGGTCGAACCGGAGCATATCCTGATCGCGGCATTCGATCCGAAATCGAAACTTTCGGGCTATGTGCGCGAGCAGGTCGGCGTGACGCGCGAAGACTTCTATCGGGCGATCGCCGATTCGAAGTCGGTGCAGGAAATCGCCTCGACCGGGCCGAAAAAGGCTGCCGGCGGCGAGGAAGAAGGCAAGAAAGAGGTCGCCGGAACGCTCCGCTACTGCGAGGATCTGACCGATCGCGCCGCGGCGGGGGAATTCGATCCGTGCATCGGCCGCGACAAGGAGATTCAGCAGGTCGTGCAGATTCTGCTGCGCCGCCGCAAAAACAGCCCGGTGCTGGTTGGCGGCGCCGGAGTCGGCAAGACCGCCATCGTCGAAGGCTTCACGCAGGCGGTGATCGACGGCCGCGTACCGAAATCACTCGAAGGCGTGAAGGTGATGGAGCTCGACATGGGCTCGCTGGTCGCCGGCGCCAAGTACAAGGGTGAATTCGAAGAGCGGTTCAAAGCGCTGGTCAGCGACGTCGTCAAGTCGGGCGGGCGAATCATCCTGTTTGTCGATGAAATCCACACGATCGCCGGCGCCGGCAATACCGGCGGGGGGATGGACGCCGCCAACCTCATCAAGCCGGCTCTTGCCCGCGGCCAGATCAGGCTGATCGGCGCCACCACGCAGGAAGAATACACCAAATATATCGAAAAAGACAAAGCGCTCGACCGCCGTTTCGAGCGGGTCGTTGTCGGCGCGCCGAATTTCGACGATTGCGTGCGCATCCTCAAGGGCGTCTTGCCCAAGTACGAGGAGCATCACAAGATCACCTACACCGAAGCGGCCTTGACCGGCGCGGTCAAGTACGCCAAACGGTATCTCAGCGAACGGAATCTTCCCGATGTCGCCCTCGACGTTGTCGACGAGGCGGCCAGTGAGTTCGCGGTCAAGGCCGAATACGCACGCAACGAGCTGCCGGTCGTGAACGGCCGGATCGAGGAAATCGAGGCGCTGTTCAAGAAGTGCGACGGCAAGACGCCGGAGTCGGCGCCCGAAGATTTCGACGCTCTCGCCAAGGCGGTGGGCGAATTCAACGACGATTTCAAGCGGCTGTTGGATTTTTGGTTGATCGTGGTGTATGGTAAGAGTGGAGGTGTGTTGTTATATCTGTTTTGTATGATTTTGATT
>CAYPYM010000707.1:0-2123 GCA_964414435.1 uncultured Ignavibacteriales bacterium
CTGCCGCCGGTCATGGAGCGCAGCTCGGTGGCGTACGTCATCACCTCGCTCATGTGTAATTTCACGCTCGATTACGGCGCCATGAAGCAGCGTTTCGGAGTGGAGTACGGCACATATTTCAAGGATGAGCACGCGAAGCTCAAAGAGTTCTTCGACGACGGTTTCCTGGTCGACAGCGACGGCCGTCTCGATGTCACCCCGGTGGGGCGGACGTTCGTGCGCAATATCGCGATGACCTACGATGCCTACCTGAAGAAAAAAGCCCCGGGCCGCCGGCCGCAATTTTCTCGTACGATCTGATATGCCTCCTGCATCGAGCGACAAGACGGGCGTGATTCTCCTGGCGATGGGCGGGCCGGCGACGGTCGACGATGTGCCGGAGTATCTGTTCAACATCTTCTCCGATCGCCACATTATAAAGCTGCCGGGCGGGCCGCTCTTTCAGAAGCCGTTCGCGCGGATGATCTCGAAACGGCGCTCGCCGAAGGTGCAGGAGCACTATCGTGAGATCGGCGGCGGGTCGCCGCTCATGAAGTGGACGGTGGCGCAACGAAATTTACTCGAGGACAACCTGAAGGAAGCGGGGGCGGCCGTGGCGTGCTATATCGGGATGCGGTACGCAAAGCCGTTCACGGAAGAAGCGATCGCCGATGCCTACCGTGACGGCTGCCGAAGGATGATCTTCGTGCCGATGTATCCGCAGTACTGCCGGGCCACCACGGGATCGTCGTTTGCGGTCGCAAAGAAGGCGCTGAAAAAACGCGCCGATGTCGTGGCGGTGTATATCGACGATTTCCACGACAATGAAAAGTACGTAGCCCTGCTCAAGGAATATATCGACCGCAACATCAAAGACGACGAGACGCTGCTGTACTCGGCGCATTCGATACCACAGTCATTTGTCGATGACGGCGATCCGTATGTGGATCAGGTCAGGAGGACGGCGGCGCTGGCGGCCGGCGATCGCGAACATTTCTTGTCGTTTCAAAGCCGCACCGGCCCGGTGACGTGGGTGGGTCCCGAAACAATTGCAGAAACGCGTAGGTTACTCGCGGAAGGGCGTAAGCCCTTTGTGGTGCCGATCAGTTTTGTCTGCGACCATATCGAGACGCTCCACGAGATCGATATCGAATTGAAAGAGCTGACCGGCGCGGGCGACCGTCTTCGGCGGATGCCGATGTTCAACGACGATCCTCGCCTGGCGAAGATGCTGGCGGAGTTGGTGCTGGAGAAGATGAATGACTGACCGGGTGCAGAAAGATGTCGTCATTGTCGGCGGCGGAATCTCCGGACTGGCCGCCCTGCATTTTCTAAGGACGCTGCGCCCCGACCTGTCGGTCGCGCTGTACGAAAAGGAACCGCGACTGGGTGGAACGGTCGGTACCGATCATATCGACGGCTACAGTTTCGACTGGGGACCGAACGGATTTCTCGACCGCGAGCCGCTGACGCTGCGCCTGGTCGACGAGCTCGGTCTCAACGATCTGATGGAGCGGGCCGACGCGGCGGTGCAGAATCGTTTTATCCTGCGCAAAGGGAAGCTTCGGCCGGTGCCGATGTCGCCGCCGAAATTCCTCAGGTCGGACATTCTCAGCCTCGCGGGAAAACTTCGAGTCGCCATGGAACCGTTCGGTCGGAAAGCGCCGGGCGGCGATGAGTCTATTTACGATTTCGCCCGACGCCGGATCGGACGCGAGGCGGCCGATTATCTCGTGCAGCCGATGGTCTCCGGGGTCTATGGCGGGGTGGCCGAGCGGCTGTCGTTGCGGTCGTGTTTTCCGATCATGCGCGACATGGAGTCGGAGTACGGTTCGCTGATCAAGGCAATGATCCAGCGCGCGAAGAAGGCCAAACGCGAGGGACGCAAGGCGGGCGGACCGGCCGGGCCGGGCGGCTGGCTGACGTCGTTCCGGGGCGGGCTGTACGGGATTATCGACCGGATGTACGAACGTTACCGCGACTATGTCGTCACGGGCAGCGGCGTTCGGACGGTGTCGCGCGACGGTGAGCGATTCACGGTCGTACTCGACGACGGCGCTGAGGTCGAAGCAGGGCGGGTCATTCTCGCCGCGCCGGCGTATCAGACGGCCCGCATGGTCGAGAGTATCTCGGAGGAGCTGTCG
>CAYPYM010000708.1:0-2116 GCA_964414435.1 uncultured Ignavibacteriales bacterium
GTAGACCGCCCGCTCCCGGACCGCGTCGCGGAATGAACCGAAATTGAAGTGTTTGGCGTAGCTGTCGCGCAGCGAGGACAGCCCGACCCAGGTCGTGCCGACCGGCTTTTCGTCACTGCCGCCGTCGGGGCCGGCGATCCCGGTGATCGAGAGGGCATAGTCGGAGCCGAGCAGTTTCCGGCACCCGGCGGCCATCGCGACCGCGCATTCCTCCGACACCGCACCGTGTTCCTCGATAATCTTCGGGTCGACCCCCAGCTGGGCAGTCTTGACTTCATTGGCGTAGGCGATCACGCCGCCGAGGAAATAGGTCGATGCCCCCGGGATTTCGGTGATCGTTTGGCCGAGCCGCCCGCCGGTACACGATTCGGCGACCGCGACCGTCCGGTCGTTGTCGAGCAGCAATTGGCCGACCACCGCTTCGAGCGTGTCGTCGTCGCGCCCGAAAATGTATTTACCGATCACCGACTCCAGATACCGCACCAGCGCCTGCGCCTTTTCGGCCGCCTCGGGGCGGTTCTCCGCCGATGCGATCACGCGCAGTTCGACACTGCTCGGCGACGGCAGATAGGCCAGCCGTACGCCCGGCTCGAGTCGCAGCCCGGGAGCAATCAGCTCGTTCAGCTTTGATTCCCACGCTCCGGTCGTCTTGAGACTGATCACCTCGTTCACGAGGCCGACATTGAGACCGCTCAGGTAGGGCGACACCTCGTCGACCAGAATCTGCTTCATCTCGAACGGCACCCCCGGCAGCGCAAAGACGCGGCCTTCCTCGGCGATGCAGATACCGGCCGCCGAGCCGTGCTTGTTGGGGAAAATAGTCGCCCCCTGCGGGAGCAGCGCCTGGTTCTGGTTGATCGCCGGCATTTCGATCCCGCGTTTGCGGTAGCGGGTGCGGATATCCTCGAGCACGTCCTCGTGGAATATCAGGTTGCGCTTGAACACCTTGACGATCGCCTTCTTGGTGATATCGTCGTCGGTCGGGCCGAGCCCGCCGGTGGTGATCACGATCTGCGCCCGCTTGAGGGCAAGGCGAAAGGCCTCCTCCATGGCGTCGAGCGTGTCCCCCACCGAGCTCTGGTAGCGGACATTGAGCCCGATCCGGGTGAGCTGCTGGGCGACAAAGGCGGTGTTGGTGTCGACCCGGTGACCGGTGATGATCTCATCGCCGATCGTGATGATTTCAACGTCTAGCGGCATGCTTTATTGTACCCCGGCGGTTCAGGCCCCGTTGATTCGGTTGAGGATGAAGACGGCGATATGGGTAAGGATATTGGCCTGGATCCCCGCCACGACATCGTCCATGGTCACGCCCCAGCCGCGCGGAAGGCGTTCGGCCTGGGCCGCCGGCGGGATCTTGATAACATCGAACGCCCGAAACGCCACGAACCCGATCAGGTAGTTGGTCAGCGAATACGGGACGAACAGCAGCGTGATAAACATCCCCGCCCATTCATCGGTAACGATCTTCTTGGCATCGTGACCGAAAATCTTCTCGGCCTCGGTGGCCGACCAGACCGAGAGAATGCACATGATCGCCGTAACGGTCACGAACGCCCAGAGGTTGTCTTTCACCACGAAATAAGCCAGCAGCCAAGCCGGGACAGTCCCGGTGGTGCCGGGGACGATCGGCGAGTAGCCGGTGTAGAGGCCGGAGGCGATAAACTTGATAAAGCCGCGTTTCATCGGGTTCCTGAGTTCATTTGAGCACCGTCTTGATCATGTAGAAGTAGCGGGCGACATAGGTGATTCCGGTCCAGACCGTGATGCCCGCTGTAACCCACAGGAGGATATTAAAATAAAGGACATAGTCAAACTGAAAATAGGGCAGCGCCGGCGAGTGGAAATGCTCCAGGGTGACAATCAGGTTTATGTACGCCAGCACCAGCCCGACCACGGTGAGCTGAAGGAACGTCTTTACCTTGGCCCACCAGGTGGGTGCGATCACCACGCCGCGGTAGGCCGCCAGCAGCCGAAGGCCGGTGATCGAGAACTCGCGCCCCACGATGAGCATGACCGGGAGCGGCGAGACGTAATTGAGGGCGATAAACGAGATGAGGGCGCAGGAGACGAGGATTTTGTCGGCGAGGGGGTCCATGAATTTGCCGAAGTTGGT
>CAYPYM010000709.1:0-948 GCA_964414435.1 uncultured Ignavibacteriales bacterium
CTCGCGGCAGTTGCGCCTCATGGGTTTCTACTTCGACACCGAAAAAAGCTTCCTGCTTCCGTCGGCGATGAACGGTATTCGCCGGGTCCGGGAACTGTACGACCAGAAAGAATTCCGCGAGCTGCTCTGTGTCGGCCACACCGATTCGGCCGGTAAGGCGGCTTACAATCTCACCCTTTCCCTTGAGCGCGCGCAAAGTGTCGCCGCGTATCTTTCCGACAATGTCGGGGCCTGGCTGGCCAACTACGATCACGACGACACAGGCCGCCGCTGGGGACGTCACGAAGACGAGTTGATGCTTTCGGCCCTCCCGCTCGGAGGCGGCGAAAAGTATTTCAAGGAGGGAGCCGGGTTCAAGGATGCGGTCAAGAAATTCCAGGTGGATGCCGGCCTGACCGATGACGGGATCTGCGGTCCCAAAACCCGCCGGGAACTGATCACCGAGTATATGCGGATCGACGGCACGTCTCTTCCGGAATCGGTGACGATTGTCGCGCACGGCTGCGGCGAGTATTTTCCGGTGGAGGATGCCGGCGACGGCGTGTCGAATGAGAAGAACCGTCGGGTCGATCTGTTCGCATTCGACCGAAAGATCCATCCCGAGCCGGAATCGGCGACCTCGTCACCATCCGATCCGAACTACAACGAGTGGCTGTCCCTGGTGCTTGAAACGATCGACCTCACCGAGGAACTTCCCGACAACCTTCGGATACGACTGTGCGACGACGACGGCAAGCCGATGCCCGGCGCTCATTTCCTGGCGAGGTTCGGCCACGAACCGGTGCAGGACGGCGTGAGCGACTCGTCCGGTTACGCCAACCTGACCCCGCCGAAAGTGTGTCCGGAGATGCTCAAGCTGGCGTGGGGAGGCGACGGCAAGGACGACGAATTCGCCTACGTGCGGCAACTGTATGTCGATTGTAACGGCGGCAGCACCGATCAGAAGTC
>CAYPYM010000709.1:958-2112 GCA_964414435.1 uncultured Ignavibacteriales bacterium
GACCCGGCTTCACAATCTCGGATATCCGTCGGCCGATGATCTTGACCTGGCGGTTCGCGCGTTCCAGTTCGATTTCAAGGTCGATTGTGATCCCGATCCGGCCGGACTGGTCAACGAGGAAATCCCGTCGGCCACGCGCGAACGCATCGAGCAGGAGTTCGAACGGCGGCAATTCGCCTGAAGGGAGTAACGATGGGCAGCGAGTCTTCCAGCGTCGCATCACCGGGAAGTTACAGTTTTACTTATGTCCCGTTCCTGATTCCGCCCCGCGCCGAAAGCGCCATCAGGCAGCTGCTCGGTATGTCCGAATCCCGCGCCCGCCGGATCATGGCCCACGTGGTGGATTACCGCGCGCTGCTCGATCTGCGCACCGCGCTCATGGCCTGGCCGACGGATTCGAGTGAAAAGTCAAAGAAGCTGGAGTTCATCTTCGACCTGGTCGAGAAGCAACTGAGGGCGATCAGGAACCGGCGCAAGGCGGTGTTTGAATCCTCGAGCATGGCCACCCGCCGCCAGGGTGAGGAGCGCCAGCGGGAGCTCGATCATCTCTCGAGCAAACTGTCCGCCCGCGAACAGGAGCGGTTGACTCACACCTGGCGACTCTGGGATGATTCGGCGGTGTATGTCGATGTCGATACGATTCCGTCGCATCCGCACCCGGACGATCTCGCCGAGCAGGCGCTCAAGAACAAGATGGCCCCGGTCCGGGTGAGCAAAGGCTTTTCGACCAAGGTTTTCCAGATCGACTCGCTCGCCCATCTGGAGGTCGAACTTCTGTCCCTGTCCGAGGAGATCGCCGGCACCGGGCATTTCGGCGTATTGGATAACGCCACCAACGAGGCGGTGAGCTTCATCCGCGAACTGCGCTTTTTCGGGCACGGCGACCCCGGCACCGATACGCAGCAACCGACGTTCCACGCCTGCGGGGTCCTGAGTGCGGACAAAATCGATATGAGCTGGCTGCTGGGGATGGAGCCGGAGAATCCTGACGATGCGCCCAGCTCGGACGCGGTGTCGGTACTGAGCCAGCTGCAGAATTATCTCTGTCCTGGAGCGACGATCTTTTTCGAGGGATGTTCGGTGGGGCGGGGACTTCCCGGCAAGCAGTTCCTCGCTCTGGTCGGACATCACTGTTTCGGCGACTTCAAGTTCGG
>CAYPYM010000710.1:0-2110 GCA_964414435.1 uncultured Ignavibacteriales bacterium
AGCCAATATCTTCTGAGAGGCTGCCCTTCACTGCGGGCTTCGACATGCGTGAGGCGATGCAGGCTCGCGTTGCCTACATAGGGCCCGGACGGGATTGTGCCTGCTATGGGGGATGATCCAATTCTGTTTGTCTATGCACTAATACGGTCCCTGCGTGACTTCAAGACTTCCTTAAAGCTCCGCCACCCGGCGGTAATGAGGAGAGCGACAAACGCTGAATTAACCGCCGAGGCAGAGAAAGGTCGCCAGATAATGGGTATTATAGTCTATGAGATGGATCAGTGCAACCTGAATTTCTCGCCCAGGATGCCGAGATTTACTTGGCTAATCCACGCTCCTGATCGTGGAGCATCTGCGGGCCACCTGACCAACAGTCAGACGCCCCCTGCCAGACATCCCCGTATTGATAATCAACGACTTACGTACCATAAATCGTCGGCATGTGGCGAGATCAAGCGTAGCCCTGTCTCCCGGTCAGGCGACCGCCTTGCCGCAAACTTCGAGGCACATTAAAGTAAGATGTTTCGGCCCACATCGCGACGGGCTGCTCGTTCGCATCGCTCGTTTCCGTATCAACTCTTATGAAGTTCTTCAATATAGACCTTCGCGCGAGACCTCCCCGTCGTCTGTTTTCGATCGACCCATTCCGATATAGCCTTCGGTCTAAATCTCACCAGATTCCTCAGCTTGACATGCGGAATATACCCCTGATGCGTCCACTGGTAGATGGTGGACTTCTGGACGCCGAGCAGGTCGGCGACTTCTTGTGGCGTCAGGAGCTTATCCATGCGGCTGGGGCTATTTAACCTCGCTCTTGTTTCGCATCGCCTCGAGTTCGCTGCAAGCACGAAGGATTTTGTTCGACATTCGCGCCCGTTTACGGGGAGATCTCAGACGTTTGAGCCGGTAGTGCCAGCCCGGCAGACTGTTCAGGATCTGGATCATCGACAGCCACTTACTCTTGCCCTCCTGCTGGCTCTTGTAGGTGAGCCGGTGGCAGAGGCGGCAGGAGAAGTACAGCGCTTGCGGCGGCTTGTACAGCACACGGCACCGCCGTCCGCACGACGGACAGCAGAACCACCAGCGCTCACCACCGAAGTGGCACGGAGTCGTCGTGATCTCGGCTCGGTAGTAGCAATCGGTCTTGTTCCCCTTGCGATCGGTGACGGTGTAGAATAGCACCAGTGCCGTGCTCGGGATGACCGAGATCCCAATACTCGCGGTCGGGTTGTCCACCGGCCCCCAGGAGATCGATCCGGTCATTCCCCGGGTGAAGTCCAGCTTGCCCCCCAGAACGGCCATGTCCAGTATCCTACACTCGTCCGTTCTGGTCTTCCTGAAGAACACGCCGCGGCCTACCGACATCGATGGCACACTCCCTCCTTTTTTTCGAAATCAATTAACAAAGTGTAACTCCTTTGTGTCCCGCAGCGGCCAAGTATCGCATTGTCCAATACTGACATGTGAGTATGTAGTCGCATTTGGCTGCGAGTACACAATGTGTCCATGCCGAACCTGCACTCCGTCGGACATTCGCTGTCCCCAAACTGGTTCTTTTCGGATCACCGTGCGGGAGTGTTCCGGCCCTGCTGCCGCCTCCTGAGAATCGGCTCCTGAGCGACGATCTCAATTCATCCATACTCTATGCCTCATTCGGAATTACTCGCGCTCTACGGCGATTCCGCCCCACGTAAGTCCTTATCGTTCAATCCGCGTTTTGCGGCTACTTTTCGAGTCCGTGGTGCTGTTTTCGCAGCCCGCGCCGCATGCACCGATTGCAGTATCTCGCGCACCCGGTCGATGTCATCGGCTGTGACGATTATATCCCACGCCAGCGATCCGTCTGGAAGCCAATACACGGCATGGTGGCAGCATCCTTTCCGTCGAACCAGCCGCTCGTACATCTGCCGGTCCTCAATGTAAGCCCGGTACTCTCCCTCAAACCACCTGCTGATCTCGTATCCAAGTCTCACGTCGTTCCTTTCAGTTCGTGCCAAAATGTCCACAGTACAAAGTGACAAATGTCGCTACATAAGAAAGATATCGAATGGGGGAAAGGGCTGGGCTGTCCCTGGCCTTGATACTGGTTCTGATCTGCTTGAGGACGGCA
>CAYPYM010000711.1:0-2108 GCA_964414435.1 uncultured Ignavibacteriales bacterium
TTTTAGTTAGATCACCTTCAACAGAAGTTATCATTTCAGAAAGCGGGCGTTTCCAGACACCCTTACCAGCAGTTGCGGCAAAAAGATCCGTACCTGAGAAGGCAAAGGATTGAACAAAAGTTTTTGTTAGGCCGGAATTTACTGCGATCCAGCTTGCTGCATTGTTGGTTGAAAGAAAAACACCGCCGTCATTAGTTCCCGCAAAAAGACTACTTCCCGAGACGGCAAGTGAACTGACATAAGTGCTCGATAAACCATTATTCACTGCAGTCCAGTTTTCCCCGTTATTTGTTGACAGAAAGATACCGTCATAAGTCCCGGCAAAGAGATTCGTGTCTGAAACTACAAGAGAGTAAACATCTGTGTCTGTCAAACCATTATTTACAGCAGTCCAGCTTGACCCGTTATTTGTTGAACGAAAAACGCCACCGATAATCCCAGCAAAGAGATTTTTGCCCAAGACAGTAAGAGCTCGGATCCAACTGTGGGTTAGACCATTATTTACTGCAGACCAACTTGACCCTTTGTTAGTCGAGACATAAAGGAAGTTACTAATTGTGCCTGCAAATATATTTGTGTCCGATATGGCAAGGGTGTAAACGGCATCATTCGGCAGTCCATTATTAATCTCAGTCCAGCTTATTCCTTCGTCGGTTGAACTAAAAACACCACCGCCAGTTCCCGCAAATATATTATGGCCAGAGATGGCAAGGGAGTAGATCACTGAGGCGGTCAAACCATTTCTTACGGCAGTCCAATTTTCTCCGTTGTCATTCGAAATAAAAAGGCCACCACCATAAGTTCCTGCCAAGAGTCTTGGTCCAGAGGCTGCAAGAGACCAGATATCAGAACTCATCATACCATTATCTACTTCAGTCCAGCTTGTTCCGTTATTGCTTGAAAGAAAGACACCGCCATCGGTTCCAACAAAGAGATTTGTATCCGAAACTGTAAAGGATGAAACCCAGCTGTTTGTCAAACCGTTATTAACGGCAGTCCAACTTGTCCCATAGTTGGTTGAAAGAAAAACACCATTGTTATTAGTTCCTGCAAAAAGATTTGTGCCCGAAGCAGCAAGAGATTGGATCCAATCGTTTGGCAACCCATTATTTACCTCAATCCAGCTTGATCCGTTATCGGTTGAAAGAAAAGCACCAAAGAACTGTGTTCCGGCGATAATTTTAGAGCCTGAGATTGTCAGGGAGAGGACATAAGGATTAGGCAAACCATTATTTACCTCAGTCCAGCTTGATCCGTTATCGGTTGAAAGAAAGACACCATTACTAGTCCCGGCAAAAAGATTCTTGCCCGATTTAGCAAGAGAATAAATTACGCCATCAGTAAAACCATTGTTCACCTTATTCCAGTTTGTCCCATTGTTAGTCGAAAGAAAGAGCCCTACATTTGTTCCGGCTAGAAGATTCACACCTGAGACTGCCAGAGAGTAAATTAAGGCAGCATAAAAAGGTGTATTGACTTCGGTCCAATTTGTCGCATTGTCAGTTGAAAGAAAGAGGCCACCTTTATAAGTGCCCGCAAATAGATTTGTGCCAGAAACGGCTAGAGATAGAACATCAGTACCTGGTAATCCATTATTCACTGTAGTCCATTTCATCCCGTTGTTAGTCGAAAGAAAAACGCCGCCATTGGTGCCGGCAAATAGATTTGTGCCGGAGACGGCTAGAGAACGTACATTACCTCCATAAGGTCCATTTGTTTGAGTCCACTGTGCAAAAACAGGTGGCACAATCAATAACGAGATAATAATGACCCGCAATAATTTTATGCCCTTATTACATCGCACTATAAAATGTTTCATATAAAATTCCCTGATATTATAAAAACAACAATCTTATAAAGGCCGATAGTCAGGAAATGGGGGAGTAATTTCAAAATTTTAGTGCGGTTGTGTATTTTATTGAGTGCCTTATATACCGCCTCCATTCCGCTCTGGCCGAGCTTCTCAAATATCACGTAATGAAGAATCGTTTCCCCAATCATTTTTACCCCTAATTATTTTACAACTAAATATTTTCAGTTTTTAAAATGAATAACCATCAAATGTGAGTATTGCTCATATTTGCTGACTCAGATAAAGGTATTATTTT
>CAYPYM010000712.1:0-2102 GCA_964414435.1 uncultured Ignavibacteriales bacterium
CCCTCCGGATGACGGTGCCTGGGCCGCTCACGCCACGTCCTCCAGCACGGGGACCGAAACGGCCAAGGGCTCGAATCGGTAGCCATAAAGCGCGATGTCGGCCGCGTATTCCTGCTCGACCCAGGCCCGCGTTTCGGCGTCGTGGTATGCTTGGTAGGGCTCGCGCTCCGTCGCCCCTTCGTGGTTTCCCGGATAGGGCCTGTGCAGCGCGTCGGCGAGGATCCGCAGGTGCTTCTCGCGTTGCTCGAAGCGTCCGACGAACGTCGCACCCATGAGCCACCATGCGCACGGCCGGAGCCAGTCGATCGGCTTCAGTCGCTCGGATTCCGGCATCGGTCGGTCGCGTGTCATCAGCGCCCAATCGCGGAACGGCACGTCGGGACAGTGGCGCGTCCGATGATAGATGCTCACCACCCGGTCGAACGGATTCCGCGTGAAGCCGTATGAGAAATCCGCGGGCGTCGGGCCGCGATGCTTCAGCCACTCGGGCGGCCCTAGATCCCAGGCGACCTTGATCGAGACGCCGCCGGTGCGCGGAGGATGGAGCATCCGGACGATCACGGTGCCTGCTCCGTCCGAAGGTCCGGGTGCTCGTCGAGGAACGCCTCCAGCCCGGCCCGCGTCTGTTCGATGTCCGCCTTCGTGCGCTCGAATTCCGGATGGCCAGCACCGAACCCGGCGCGCAGCGAGTTTTGATGCGCGCGCTGCGCCGAGAGGACGGACTTCCGCCGACCGGAGAGCTTCGCCGCCAGTTCGTCCCCGTTCCCGCGCGTGACGCCGCCTTCCGCCTTGGCCTGATTCATCCGGGCCATGAGACGGCGCTGCGCAATGTCGTTGAGCATCGAGGCGCGGTCAGCCAGCAGTTCAAGCCCGGCCAACCGTTCCGGGTGCTCCGCGAGGGTCCGGATGACCCTGAGCATTTCGGGCGTCAGCTCAGGGCCACCCTCCCCGTTCTTCTTCTCTTCCGTCACCGCTTTCTCCGACTGTATGCGATAGTCGCGACGACTATCAGGCACTGGTTCCGGTGAAAGTATATGTAACGTCTATAGTGTCCGTGCTCGACATCGTCTTTGACGAGGCAAAGAGCGAATACGAGTAGAGCACCCCGGCGGTATTCCCGAACGCCGACGTGCCGCCGCCGATCTGCGCCGCCGCATAGGCGGTGTAGCCGGTTGTGTTGCACGTATAGGTCGCGACGCTTCCGGAGTTGTCCACCGATGCTGTCGTGGTCCCGGTGACGCTGCCGCCGGTCCATGTCTCGCGGATCGTCTCCGTGACGTCCGTGCCGTCGATCTCCGTGAACACCGGAGTCGCCGCGGTCATCGTCGCCGCCTCCGACGTGTTCGTGCTGGAGAGCGTCGTGTACCAGGTGGTGATCTGCGTGCCGGACACGAAATAGGTGCCGATGATGTCGGCCAGCCCCTCGTTGGTCACGAGGTTGTCCTTGAACTCCCAGTCGGTGACCGGGTCCCGGCCCTCCCGGAGCGCGACAGCGCGCCCTTCCTCGCGCAGCGCCTCTTCCCAGCGGTGGTTCCGGTGGTACATCCGGTTGCCGAACATTCCGGCCACCGGGATGAACTTCTCGTCCTTCCAGAAGCCGGGCGAGCGGCGGAACTCCTCGATGAACTTCGGCGTGCACGGGACGCCGAAGAAGTCCGCCATGACGGGACCGTAATCCCGGATCAGCTCTTGCGTTTGCATGGTCCTCCCTCCTTGGGGGTGACGGTGGTAATGCTATCCTCCGAAGCCGGAGGGGGTCCTGAAATCGGGAATGGTGATGCGCGAGTCGTCACGTTCGAGGCCCTTCACGTCCACGGCGCCGAGGCCCTGGATCGCGGTGCCCAGCGCCTCCATGGTCAGCGCAACGCTCTTGGGCCGCTGCATCCGGACCTTCTTGGCGGCGGTGTCGTATTCCAGCACGACGCGGATGATCATGAGACCTCCAAAAAGCCCCCGCAGGACGCTGGCCGGCTGGTCTGGCGTCCCACGAGGGCCCGTGTCGGGTTGTCCTCGGATTATGTCATCCCGCCGTTAGCGGCGGGTGATGCTTTCCCTATGCAGCCCTTAGTTTCCGTTCGATCCGACGAAACAATCTCGTCGCC
>CAYPYM010000713.1:0-2098 GCA_964414435.1 uncultured Ignavibacteriales bacterium
CGTCAAGGCGGCGCTCGAGGCGGGCGATGCCCAGGTCAGTGAAATCAATCGCGGCATGCCGTCACATGCCGACGAGATCCTTGACCACAAACCGTCCGTTCAGCAGCGACTGAGTGCGTCGCTGTCGTAAAGGAGTATCCGTTAATGACACCGTGTGTTGACGTTTCCGTTATGGAACAACGTGACCGTGCCCGCGGTCACGAATCGACTCTGCTGCGCGACCTGCTCGCCGGCCGGGCCGTGCGCACGCCGTCGCTCCTGCTCTCCCGCTCGGCCATCGGCCGCAACTACCAGGCCCTCAAGGCCGCGTTGCCCCGCGCCGAGATCCACTACGCCGTCAAGCCGAACAACCACCCGGTCATTATCGACGAGGTGTATCGGCAGGGCGGTAATTTCGATGTCTGCTCCGCCGGAGAAATCGAACAGGTCCTCAAGACCGGGATTGACCCCAGGACGTTGATCCACTCCCACCCGATCAAATCCGTCGAGGAGTTCGATTACGCCGTCGGCAAAGGCATCGAGATCTTTGTGGTCGACAACCCGGACGAAGTCGCCAAATTCGCCCGGTACACCGACAAAAAGCTCAAAGTGCTGGTCCGCTTCCGGACCAAGCTCAACACCACTGCGGTCGTCAACCTCCAGTACAAGTTCGGTTGCACGCCCGATGAGGTCCTGCCCCTGGCCGATCAGATCAAGGCCGTCGGGCACGAATTCTACGGCCTCTGCTTTCACGTCGGATCGCAGTGCATCTACGCCGACAACTACGTCGCCGCGATCGAGACCGCCCACGGTCTCATCAACGAGCTCGATCTGGCCGGATATGACGTCCGCCTGCTCGACATCGGCGGTGGTTTCCCGATCGAGTACACCGAGCCGGTCCCCGACATCGCCGACCTCTGCCGTCCGATCAACGAGGCGCTCGACAGCCACATCCGCCCCGGCATCCGGATCGCCTGTGAGCCGGGCCGCTTCATCTCCGGCGCCGCCGTTACCCTGGTGACCTCGGTGGTGGGCAAGTCGTTCCGCGACGGCAAGGTGTGGTACTATCTCGACGACGGCATGTATTCGACCTTCTCCGGCATCGTGTTCGACCACTGCCAGTATCCGGTCGTGGTCAACAAGCCGGGCGAAGACAAACTGTCCGTGCTGGCCGGCCCGACGTGCGACTCGTTCGACGTCATGTACGACGGCCTGCTTATCCCCGAACACCAGGTCGGCGACCGCGTCCTGTTCACGGCCACCGGCGCATATTGCTCGGTTTCGGGCTCCAGCTTCAACGCCCTGCGGCGGCCGGAGTACACCGTCATCGACTAAACAGGATTGACTGATGGGACAGAAGGACAAACCGGCAATCCAGCAAGCATACATTCACGAAGAGGGCATGCAGGACCTCTGGAACGTCTGGTACAGCGAACTCCACGACGGCCAGTCGGGCCTGACGATCAAGGTTAACCGAATCGTCGAGTCCCGCCAGTCCGATTTCCAGCGGATCGACGTGCTCGAGACGCGCGATTTCGGGAAAATGCTCGTGCTCTACGGCTCGCTCATGGTCTGCGACCGCGACAACAACGCCTACAACGAAATGCTGGCCCATGTCCCGCTGTTCTCGCACGCCGCTCCGAGCGATGTCCTTATCATCGGCGGCGGCGACTGCGGCTGCCTCACCGAGGTTCTCAAGCACCCCGAGGTGAAATCGTGCACGATGTGCGAGATCGACAAGCAGGTGGTGGAGACATCGAAACAGTACTTCCCCTACCTCACCGCCGGCGTCGCCGATCCGCGCGCGAAACTGGTGTTCGAGGACGGCAAGAAGTTTGTCGAGGAAGGCGCGGCGAAATACGACCTCGTCCTGCTCGACCTGTCCGACCCGGTCGGTCCGGCCGCCGATCTGTTCCAGAAGTCGTTCCACCAGAAAGTGCACGACACGCTCAACGACGACGGCATCATGGTGGCCCAGTCCGAGTCACCCTACTACAACGCCAGGACCGTCGGCATGATGTACAAGAACCTGCGCGACGTTTTCCCGATTGTCCGCATGTACACCTGCTTCATGCCGATCTATCCGTCGGGCTTCTGGTCATTCGCTTTCTGCAGCAAG
>CAYPYM010000714.1:0-1649 GCA_964414435.1 uncultured Ignavibacteriales bacterium
GTATCGGGCGTGAAACAAACCTGGTTGGCCGCGGTGTCAATCGCCCCCGCGCCGGCCAGCAGTTCCTCAGAGACAACGTTGTTGTCGGGATCGCTCACCGTGTACGGCAGACAGATGGGCACCGTATCGCACATGAAGCGTGTCAGTTTCGACTTAAACGCACCGCCGGTGAACGCGATCGTCGGGGCGGTGTTGAGCGTGACGTTGTAGGTGAGCGTCACCGTGTCGGCCGCACCGCACGGATCGGTCACAACCAGCGTGATCGCATACGTGCCGGTGGCGTTGGCCGTGAAGCAGTGCTGCGCGCCGGTGGTCGTACCGGGGCCGTCGAGGCGCGACCACGTCAGCGGGTCGCCGTCGGCATCGGTCGCACTCAGGTCGTAGCAGAGCTGCGTGCTGCTGCAGATGAACGTGTCGATCACCGGCGGATCCACCGCCACCGGCGCCGAGTTGATCGTGATATCGGCGATCAGCGTGCAGGTATCGGCGCCGCATTCGGTCGCGGCGATCACGGTCAGCTCGTAATGGCCCGTCGTATCGGCGAAGAAGCAGACGTTGCCGGCGTTGTAGTAGCCGATCGGGCTGACCGTCACCGTCTCGTTGCGCTTGAGCACCGTGAGCGGGAGACAGACCGTATCGGGCGTGCAGATGTCTATCGTTTGCGGTTCGGGGCAGACAATCTGCGCCGCCGTACCGATATCGACATTGAACACGAAATTACAGGTATCGTCGCCGCACTCGGCCGACGCGATCACCTGGGCCGTGTAGACGCCGCTCGTATCGGCGAAGAAGCAGAGTTCGCCGTTCGAATAGGTGCCGAGATCGGTCGTCACCGTCGCGTTGGACGGCTGCACTGAGAACGCATAGCAGACTTCCTCGGCGGCGCAGAGCGAGACGTCGATCGGCCCGGTCGGGCAGGTGATCGTAGCCGGCTGGCGGAACTCGACCGATACGATCAGCGTGTCGCGATCGGTCGCGCCGCAGGAGTCGGCCACCTCCATGATAAACTGGTAGTTGCCCGGGGTCGGCGGCGTGAAGCAGATCTGGTTGGCCGAGGTGTCGATCGTGCCGTATCCGGACACCATCGTCTCGGTCAGAACCGTGCCGTCGACATCGTACGCCTGGTACGTGAAGCAGATGTTCTGCGGGCCGCACGACGACACCGGGAAATTATTCGGCAACTGAACCATCGGCGGCTGGTTGAGCGTCACCGTGATCCTGGCGGTGTCGGTCATCGACGCGCCGCATTCGTCGATCGCCTGCAGAATGAACCGGTAGGTGCCCGAGGTAGCCGGCGTGAAGCAGATGCTCGAGCCGTCGTACAGACCGGGACCGGTGAAGATGCAATCGGTCAGATTGCCGTCGACATCGCTGCAGCCGGCCGTCCAGCACACCTCCGTATTCGGAGCACAGAGGTACACCGTCTGATCGGAACCGGCATCGGCCACCGGCGGCGAATTGAAATTAACCGTGACATTGATCGTGTCGTAGTCGGCGACGCCGCACTGATCCTGGATGCGCACGATAAAGGTGTTCACGCCCGACGTCGTCGGCGTGAAGCACACCTCGGAATTCGCCGGCACGAGCGTCCCCGGGCCGGAGACGAGCGTGATGGTCGTCGTGCCGAGACCGTTCGGATCCTGAGCCGT
>CAYPYM010000714.1:1659-2095 GCA_964414435.1 uncultured Ignavibacteriales bacterium
TACAGATCGCCTCGCTCTCGCACAGCGACGTATCGAAATCGGGGCCGAACGCTATCGACGGCGCGCCGTTGATCTGGAAATTCACCGTGAAGTCGGTCTGGCAGACCGCGCCGCAGGCATCCTCACACTGCATCGTCACCGTGACCGTCTGGCTCGAGGTCGGCGTGTAACACCAGGTGCTGCCGACCAGCGTGCCCGGTCCGGAAAGAATCTGGCACGAGACCAGATTGCCGTCGGCGTCATCGGCGTAAGCCGGCAGGCAGACCTCGGCGGCGGCGCACTGGAAGATCGTCGTATCATTCGGCACGACGCAGGTCGGGGCCGAGTTGATTGCGACGTTGATCGTGACCGAATCGACATCGGTCACGTTGCAGGCGTCGGTCGCCTGCAGCACGAACAGATAACTGCCGGCGGCGGTCGGCGTGAAACAGATCTG
>CAYPYM010000715.1:0-2095 GCA_964414435.1 uncultured Ignavibacteriales bacterium
TGGGTCCAGATGGCCGTCTACACAGTTATTGCACTGATCCTGACACCATTTCTGGTCCACTCGCTGGGAAAAGAGGCCTATGGTATCTGGGCTCTCGTGTTCTCGATCATTAGCTACACGAATTTCTTCGACGTCGGCTTCAAGCAGAGCCTCGCCCGCTATCTTCCTAAGTACTACGCCACCGGGGAGTACGACAAGCTTAACGAGGTCGTCAATTCCAGCAACGTCATTTACCTTGTCTCGGGAACGCTGGTGCTGGTCACGACGGTGGTCATCGCCGCCTTCTTTGTCGGTGCCTTCAAGGTCTCCCCCGATCTTTTCGGTATCATGCGAATCGCCCTGCTCGTCATGGGCTTGAATCAAGCAGTGTATTTCTTCTTCATGTCCGGCACGGCGCTGGGACCGTTCCATCGCTATGACCTGATGAACGCTATCGAGGTTGGGCGCACATTAGTCGGGACACTGATTGTAGTGTGGGTTCTGTCGGCGGGTTACGGCCTGGTGGCGCTGGCGCTGGTCACGTTCTTCACCAATTTCGCGGCACTGCTGGTCAAGCGGTACTCCCAGCACCGGATTGTGCCGCAGATTAAATACAGTTTCCGGTTCGTCACCAGAAAGCGGATCCGCGAGCTGTTCAACTACGGCATCGTCAGCTTCCTGATCGTGCTCGCCTGGATCGTCATTTACTCGACCGATAATATCGTAGTGGGCATGTTCATCTCGGCGTCGGCGGTTACCTATTACAATATAGCAGGAACAATTATCAACAATCTCCGGGCGGTCGTTCAATCGATCAGCACGCCTCTGGTGCCGGCGATGAGCCATCTCGGTGAGACCAGTAACCTCAGGGAAATCGCCGCCCTGCATAATCGGTTGGTACGGTACCTCTACTATCTCACCACCGCCGCCTGCATCGGCATTGCTTTTTACGGCGGCGAGTTCATTCACCTGTGGATGGGTGACGGGTTTGATCCGACGGTGCGAGTCCTGTTGATCCTCGCATCCTCGGCCTGGATCTATCTGCCGCAGACGATGTCCGGTTCGGTACTCCTCGGAATCGGCAAGCACCCTTCCCTGCTCTACGTGTTGAGTATCGAAGCTGTGAGCAATATTGTCCTGAGTATCATTCTCGTGCGGTTCTGGGGTGTCTACGGGGTTGCGCTCGGCACGGCCGTTCCCCAGCTCATAATCTACTCGTACTTCTATCCGCGCATGTTCTATTCCAAGATCAACGCGCCGCTGGGCGAGTTTTACCGACTCTCCGGCAGTGCGGTTGGGATGAGCATCGTCTTCGCCCTGCCGATCACCTGGCTAACCGCCACATACATCCCCCTGACCGGCTGGTTCTGGTTCCTGGCCAAGGTGGCACTTGTGGTGGCGGTAGTGGCGATGGGCTTCTTCTGGCGGATTATTGACAATGACGACCGTCGCCGTTTGCTGCGGCCGCTGGGCTGGAGGCGGTGATGGGCCTCTATACGCTCTTTCACCGTACATTGTTCGGTATCAAGGATCGCCTCGATGGTACCCGGTTCTATGCAACCGCTGCGGCACTGTCCTGCGAGCAGAACCTCCCCCGCCGGGAACTCGATCGTCTCCGGCTGGAACGACTGCGCCATGTGCTTCAGCACGCAGCGGCCCACTCGGTGTACTACCGAGAGGTCTTTGCCGAACGACGAATCCAAGTCCATGATCGATTCGGCTGGGACGATCTCAGCCGTTTGCCGCTGTTGACCCGAGAGATTCTTCAGACCAGAAGGGATGACATCCTCTGCGACAACGCGTCGGGGCATTATGCCGACTCCTCGGGCGGCTCGACCGGTCGGCCAGTCAACTTCTTCCACGACCAGGCGTATCGTCGGTTTGCCAAGGGGAACGAGATCCTCTATTTGCGCTGGATGGGTATCCGACCCGGCGATCGCACCGCGGTTTTCTGGGGCGCTGACCGAGACCTAAGCGAGGAGTCGTTTTATGCGAGGATGATGCTGCGGCTGCACAGGGTGAAACAGCTCAATTCTTTCTCGATGACGGATGAACGGATCGATGAGTTTCTCCAGATGCTCGATGACGGCTCTTCGGCCGACCGGCGACCGCCGCT
>CAYPYM010000716.1:0-2094 GCA_964414435.1 uncultured Ignavibacteriales bacterium
CATGGAGGAGGCCCACGGGCCGAACCACTCGATCGAGGACGAACAGTACCGTCGCCAGCAAGCTTATATCGGCGACGCCGAGCGCGACCACTATTTCTCCGCGGTCGAACCGCTCGGGAACGAGATCCGGATCAACGGCCAGCGCTATACCGTTATCGGGGTGGCCAAGAAGCAGGGGTCGGTGTTCGGCGATGACCGCGACCAGTATGTGATCATCCCGTTCCAGTCGTTTATCAAGCAGTTCGGCGACCCCGATCGACGCATGCATATCGTGGTTCAGGCCCGTTCGGTGGCCGTCCTCGACCAGGCCCAGGATGAAGTGCGGATGATTCTGCGGTCCGCCCGTCACGTGCCCCCCGACAAGCCCGACGACTTTGCTATGCTTACCGCCGACAGTATTCTGTCGTTCCTGAACCAGGCTACCAAGATCTTTCGAATGGGCCTGATTCTGATCTCATCGATTTCGGTGGTGGTGGGCGGTATTGTCGTGATGAACATCATGCTGGTCTCGGTAACCGAGCGTACCCGGGAGATCGGGATTCGCAAGGCGGTCGGCGCCAAGCGGAAGCACATCCTGCTGCAGTTCCTTTTCGAATCGCTGTTGACAACGATGAGCGGCGGTATCGTGGGTATCGTGGCCGGATTCCTGATCGCGAAATCGCTCACCGGCATGATCAATATGGATATCTCGCCGTCGATCCTGGCGGTGATTGTCGGGCTCAGCATTTCCACCGGTATCGGCCTCATTTTCGGGATCTACCCGGCGATGAAAGCCGCGCGGCTCAACCCGATTAAAGCCCTCAGTTACGAGTAGATGATATGTTCCTGACGACGATTGAAATCAAAGATGCGATCGGCATGGCGCTGGCATCGGTCCGGGCCAACAAACTCCGCTCGGGCCTCACCATTCTCGGGGTGATGATCGGGGTCAGTTCCGTGATCGGGTTGGCGTCGATTATCAACGGTCTCAACGGCGCGATGGAGGAACAAATCGAATCGCTCGGGGCGACGACGATCATCGATATCAGCAAACTGCCGCCGATGACCGACTGGGACGATCTCACCGAGGAACAGCGCAATCGTCCCGAGCTGACGGTCGGCGAGGCCCAGGCGATCAAGGACAACTGTCCGGATATCGACGGCGTGGCGCCGATGAACCACTGGTGGGCGCCCGGCGGGAACAAGGCGAAGTACAAAAACCGCACGGCCACCCAGCTGAAATTCCTCGGCACCTGGCCGGATTATATCCGGGTGAAAGACAAGAACGTCGAGGCCGGTCGTTTCCTGAGTCAGATGGACGTCAACTCGCGGGCGATGGTCTGCGTGCTTGGTTACGACATCGCCCAGACCCTGTTCGAGAACGAGGAGCCGATCGGCAAGGAAATCCGGGTCAACGGCGACAAGTTCCAGGTGATCGGCGTGCTCGAGAAGGTGGAAGCGAATTTCGGGGACAACGGCGACAACAACATGGTCGTCATTCCGCTCTCCACCAAAGAGAAGCTCCAGCCCGACGACAAGGCGCTCAGCCTCGCCGCCCGCGCCGTCTCGATCGACAAGCTCGACGAGGCCGAGGAGGAGATTATCGGGGCGCTCCGGGTGTACCGCCGGGTTCCGTTCAACAAGGAGAACAACTTCGAGCTGGCCACCCAGGAAGTATACAAGGACAAGATCAACAGCATCACCAAGTACATTTATCTGGCGATGCTCATCATTACATCGGTCGGCCTCATGGTCGGCGGTATCGGCGTCATGAATATCATGCTCGTCTCAGTGACCGAGCGGACGCGCGAGATCGGAGTGCGTAAGGCAATCGGGGCTAAACGCATGAACATTGTGTTGCAGTTCCTGACCGAGGCTATGACGCTCACCGGGGCCGGGGGGGTGATCGGGATAATTTTCGGCATCATCCTCGGGGTGGTGGTCAACAGCTTTGCCGGTTTCCCGCTGGCGGTATCGCTCTTCTGGATCGTGGTCGGATTTGTCGTGGCGGTGGGAGTGGGCCTCGTTTCCGGCATGTATCCGGCTCTCAAAGCAGCCCGGCTCGATCCGATCGAGGCGCTTCGCTACGAGTAAGCAGCGCTAATCTCCTTTTCC
>CAYPYM010000717.1:0-2092 GCA_964414435.1 uncultured Ignavibacteriales bacterium
GGCATGGCAGGTGCGGCCGCCGCGGTTGGTGACAATGGCCGCGGCGCGCTTCATCACCGGCTCCCAGTCGGGGTCGGTCATGTCGGTCACGAGCACGTCGCCAGGCTGCACCCGGTCCATGTTGGCGACGTTGTCGATGACCCGCGCAGGGCCTGCGCCGATGCGCTGGCCGATGGCCCGGCCGCTGGACAACACCTCGCCGCGCTGTTTGAGGTGGAAACGCTGGATGGTCTGCCCGTCGGCCCGGCTCTCCACCGTCTCCGGGCGCGCCTGAACCACGTAGACCTTGCCGTCCTCACCGTCCATGGCCCATTCGATGTCCATGGGCCGGCCGTAGTGCCGCTCGATGGTGACCGCGTGGCGGGCGAGCTCGGTGAGCTGCTCGTCATCGAGGCAGAAGCGGCGGCGCTCCTCCAGGCTCACGTCCACGGTCTGTACCCGGTTGCCGTCATCGGCATATACCATCTTGATCGGTTTGGCGCCCAGCGTACGCCGCAGGATGGCGTGGCGGCCGGCCGCCAGCCCTGGCTTGTAGACATAGAACTCGTCGGGATTGACCGCGCCCTGGACCACGGTTTCGCCCAGCCCATAGGCGCCGGTGACGAACACCACGTCGCGGAAGCCCGACTCGGTATCCAGGGTGAACATCACCCCCGAGGCCCCCACGTCGCTGCGCACCATGCGCTGGATACCGGCCGACAGCGCCACCTGGCTGTGTTCGAACTGGCGGTGGACGCGATACGAGATGGCGCGATCGTTGTACAAGGAGGCAAACACCTCCTTCACGCAATGGAGCACCTCGTCGACCCCGCGCACATTGAGAAACGTTTCCTGCTGGCCGGCGAAGGAAGCGTCGGGCAGATCCTCGGCGGTCGCGGACGAGCGCACGGCCACGGCAAGACCGCTGCCGACCTGCGCTTCCATCTGCTTGTACGCGCCCACGATGTCGTCGCGAAGCTGGCCAGGGAACGGCGTCTCCACGATCCACCGCCGGATCGTCGCACCGGCTTCCGCCAGCGCCTTGACGTCATCCACGTCGAGCTTGCTCAAAAGCTGATCGACACGCTGATCGAGCCCCTCATGGGCCATGAACTCACGATAGGCATCGGCAGTGGTGGCAAATCCGTTGGGCACCCTGACCCCGGCCCCGGACAGCTGGCTGACCATCTCTCCCAGGGAGGCATTCTTGCCACCGACACGACCGACGTCCGCCATGCGTAGTGCGTCGAACCAGATCACGTTTTCAGCCACGACTCAATCCTCTCGATTCTCAAATAACGGGTTAGTTTTGGTGGTGATTTCAGCGCCTATATCCACTGACGAATGGAAAATACCGGCGCCGAGCGGCCGGCCGGGACCGGAAAAGCACGCCGCACAGCGGCCGCCACCATGCCACTTCGGGGCTTCCGTGACAACAGCTGGTCGGCATCCTTTGAGCAGGCCCCGGGGAACAATCACTATCTGCAGGGATAATTGGCTACTATCCCTTTTCTGGCACGCACGCGCAAGGGTCACCACACGGCGCCGGGACGTTGCGCGCGCCCGCCGCCGGCACCTTTTCCGGTCCCCGCCGCCTGATCCACGCCGGCTTCCCCCAGACCACGTGCACAAACCGACGCTGACCGCTGGCGCCCCCTGAAGCCGGTGCTCTATGCTTGGTGCTAGGGCCTGTTAACGCACCGAAGCACCTGCTGCCGGCGTCGCGTTAACAGGCCCAGATGAGATGGCCGTACAGGCCACGGGGACGGCGTGCTGGCCGCGGGCCCGCCGCCACCGGGGGAGGCGGCAAATCCCACACAACGGGACAAGTATGACGCAACCGGATCGCAGGCGGCGCCAACGGCGGCGGATGCGCAAACTCAGGCGCTACGCCGGCCGGATTTTCCTGGGGCTGCTGATATTGGCCATGCTGTCGGTGCTGATAGGCGGTCTCGTGCTGTCGTGCATGCCAAAGAATACGTGATCCGCCGGCCCGCCAGCCCGGGGGGGGCGCGCCGGGCGCGTCGGCTCCGCTCGGGCTGCGGATTTCGGCGTCCGCTGCGAGTGCGCAACCCACCGCCAGGGCGCAGCTAGCGCACTGCGCCGTCATCGG
>CAYPYM010000718.1:0-2090 GCA_964414435.1 uncultured Ignavibacteriales bacterium
CGCCGATAAACGGAATCCGCGTGACCAGGCCGAGCAGCAGGAACAGCACGACAATCAGCACCATAAACGCGATAATCGCAATCTCGGAGACCGCCAGCTGCGTGAACCGGCGTACCGTAAAAACGATTGAGCCGGCGATGGTGAAGAAGCGGTTGCCCCGCACCTGCTCGATTTCGATCGCCGCCACGCCGAAAAAGCCGAGCATAATCGCCAGCAGTCCCAGCGCGGCCCCGACCACGTACATAATCTGCGCGGCCAGATGATCGAAGAAAAACACCGCCACCGGCGCCAGGCCGTAAACATCCCAGAAGGTCCCGACCGACTCGCCGTCGAGCGCGACCGCGATATACGTGCAGACATCGTACACGGCCAGGCCGACACAGAGGAACAGCGTCATCACGAAGATGCGCTTGGCCGAAAGCGCCCGCGCGGGCGCGATCAGGATATCGCGGAAATCATAGTGAAGGTGTGGATCCATACCCGAATGTCACCGCCCCGGACAATCCCTGTCAAGTTAATATTGCCGCGCCGCTCAAATGTGAAACTCGACAATGTCCCGATCGGACAGGACAAAATCGTTCTGCACTTTCTGGCCGTCGAATTTCCCCTCGCCCCAGACCTTGGCGAACTTGAGTTTCTGCGCGAAATCCTTGTGCAGCGCCACCGCCGCCTCCATCACCGTCCCCCCGATCGGCAGAATAATCGGGTCGACCAGCTCGACCTCGTGCCCCACCCGCTTCGTGTAAATCCGCATCACCCCGAGCGCGTTGAACACCGTCCGCCCGAACGACCGAAGCGAATCGTCATCGATAATCGAGGTCGCCACGCTCGCGAAACCGGGAAACATTTCGGCCAGACTGGCCCGCTTGGCGCCGTCTTCGTCCTCGTACTCCTTGTGAGTACAGAGAATCGTCTTCTTGTAGCTGAACCTGGGATCCTCCGGCTCGTGCACGACCTCCGGCACGAGAATGATCCGCTTCTCTTCGAGAGTGCCGACGATGAATTTCAGGTCGTCGAGCATCGCCTTCGCCTCCAGATCGCACACCAGCACCACCAGGTCGGCGTTGCGAATCAGGCTGGTCAGGTAATTCTCGAACGATTCGTGCGAGATCGGCGGGGTGTCGATCAATTGAATGTGCACCGTCTCGAATTCCATCATCCCCGCGAGCGGATCGCGGGTCGAGTACGGGTAATCGGCAACCAGCGGCTGGGCGTGGGTGAGGGCGTCGACCAGCGACGATTTCCCGGCGTTTGGCGCGCCGATCAGAATCACCTGGGCCGCCCCCTCTTTTTCGATATGGTCCTTGGCCGCCGCTTTGGTCGGCCCGCCGCCCTTGGTCGTGCCGTGTCCTTCGATCTCCTTCCGGTGCCTGGAGATCTTCGCCTTCATCTCGGCCTGGAGCTTGTCGGTCCCCTTGTGCTTGGGCATGATCCGAAGCAGCTCCTCGGCCATGCGGAGTTTCTCCCTCGGATCTCGCTCGGCGCGGTAGGCCCGCTCGAGTTCGTAGTATTGAGGCGGAAGGTTTGCCGGCATATCTGGAATTTACACAATTGAAACGATCTGACAAGTCCCCTGCGCACGATTCCGGGGCCGGCCCGGCTAGCGGCGGAACGCGGCGATCACGTCGCGGATCGCCTCACACACCCGGTCGACCTGACTATCGGTGAGCGTCGGATAGAGCGGCAGGCTGACCGCCCGCTGCCAGGCGTAGGTGGCATTCGGGAAAAAGCGCGGCGCGAGCCGGAACATCTCGCGGTACCAGGCCAGTTCGAACAGCGGCTTGTAGTGCACCCCGCATTCGACCCCGCGCGCCGCCATCTCGCGGATAAATCGGTTGCGCCCGATCCGCAGCGGCGAGAGGTGCAGCTTGACAATGTACAGATGCCAGCCGTGACGGTGCCCCTTTTGCTCCACCGGAAGCTGCACGAATTCATGAAGGTCGCGGAGATTCTTCCGATAGCGTGCGGCAATCGCGGCCCGGCGCTTCTGATTCGCTGCAAACGCCGTCAGTTCGCCCAGCCCAATCGCCGCCGACACCTCCGGCAGATTCGCCTTGTAGCCGAAATCAATCGCGTCGTATTCCCACTTC
>CAYPYM010000719.1:0-287 GCA_964414435.1 uncultured Ignavibacteriales bacterium
TTGTTGTGTTTATCTGTATTAACTCACTAAGAAAACGGGTGATCTCTTGCTCAATCTCATTTAACATTTGTATTGGCATGTTTTTGAGCTCCTTCATGTTTAGAGAGCCTTTTTCTCTTAAGAGTTACTGTTCAGCATTCCTTTTGCGTAATAGTAAGGTTTTTGATTATTCAACAATGATGTTTATATATGATGGCAAAAAATGCTATGAATAGCAAAAATCGTTTAAGTTGATTGCAATGAAAGAGTTAAAACCAATAGATTACAAAATTCTTTTTGAGCTCATG
>CAYPYM010000719.1:297-2090 GCA_964414435.1 uncultured Ignavibacteriales bacterium
CGATAGGCAACTTGCAAAAGCCTTAGGGGTTTCTCAGCCTACAGTAACCCGAAGACGAGCAATGCTAGAAGAAAACTTCATCGAAGGTTACACGGTTATTCCCAAATTTGGCCAAATTGGATTTGAAATAGCAGCCATAACATTTTTGAAGAGTAAGCTAAAGTATGCCACAGGAGGTGAAAAAGCTCAGTCAATAAAGATCATGAAAGAATGGTACATGAAGCAAACTAACGTGATTATGGCTTTGGATGGCAGAGGTATGGGTTGGGATACTGTTTGCATTTCGCTTCATGAAAACTTTGAAAACTTCGCAGAGTTTATTAGAGCTCTTGATTCAGAATTATCGGATTGGGTGGTTGAAAGTCAAACTTTCAATGCAGACCTAAAGGGCGGAATAGTGATTAAACCTTTCCACCTCAAGTATTTAGCATTTCAGAAGCAATAGTTTCACCCATAGCTCCCTCTTCTTTTCTTTGCAAAACCATTTTTAGAAATATACTAATTGCTAAGTTTTGGGAAGTATACGTGAGAGTTTAACCGATGGCCATATTTTTTTATTATTCTTCTTTGGCGACCATTTTTTTGGCAGCCTAAGTTTTTTTGCCCTACTTACATAAGCAGTCAATGAATCAACCAATAATGACCGATATGGACGAACTCAACATAGGTAATGTACTCTAATTTATGGAGTATTTGTAGCTGACTTCTCTAATGTTTCCCGGTACTTTGTGAGCAATATTATTTTTCAGATTCTCATGTGAAAAAGCTTAATTGGATTGTTTCTTAAATTTTAAGATTCAAATCTAAAAATGTGAGGGTAAAAACATATATTTGTTAACTATTCCTTGTTTTCTTTCACATTAAGCTTCTGATGGGCGGAAATTATGGATTTAACTGACAAAATCCAAAAACTCAAGAAAGAAAAGAAAGCCGTCATACTGGCTCATAATTATCAGCGGCCAGAAATCCAAGATATTGCTGACTACGTCGGTGACAGCATTGAGCTTAGTCGCAAGGCAGTTGAGGAAAAGGACGCTGAGATGATTGTATTTTCAGCAGTTGATTTTATGGCTGAAACTGCGGCGATTCTGAATCCGAGCAAGAAGGTACTTTTGCCATGTTCAGGTGCACGTTGCCCGATGGCGCAAATGCTAACGGTGGACGAGATAAAACGCGCCAAAACTCAGTTTCCAAACGCCCCAGTGGTCCTCTACGTCAACACATTGGCTTCATGCAAAGCTAGCTGCGATGTCTGTTGTACAAGCGCAAACGCCGTCGAAGTAATAAAATCCTTAGATGCCGACACAATACTGTTTGGCCCAGACAAAAACCTCGCTGATTACGTAAGTGAAAAAACAGGAAAAAAATTGATACCAATTCCCGAAAATGGCTTTTGCCCAACACATCTGTTATTTCAGCCTGAAGACGTCAAAGTCCTAAAGATGAAGCATCCTGAGGCAATTGCAATGGTTCATCCTGAATGTAGTTCTGAAATGTGCAAAGCAGCCGACTTCATCGGAAGTACCTCAAAAATGTGCCGTTATGCCAAAGAATCCCACGCTAAAGACTTTATCGTCGGTACCGAAGATGGGATTCTACATCGCCTGCGAAAAGAGAACCCACAGAAAAACTTTTTCCTAGCTTACGAGGGAGCAATCTGTCCTAACATGAAATTAACATCGCTTGATCGACTCTATACCGCGCTAAAAGAGGAAAAGAATGTGGTTAAGGTTCCTGAAACTGTTGCCAAAAAAGCTAGAGTTTCACTGGAACGGATGTTTGAAGTGAAAAGT
>CAYPYM010000720.1:0-2086 GCA_964414435.1 uncultured Ignavibacteriales bacterium
TTCGACATCTTCACCGCGGCTTCGATCGCTTCGTCGGAGATCTCAAGGCGGTGGTGTTTCTCGTACTGGGGCCGTAGTCCTTTGAGGATGCGGATCGTGTCGGCCTCGGAGGGCGGGTCGACCATGACGGTCTGGAACCGGCGGTCGAGGGCGCCGTCCTTCTCGATATACTTCCGGTACTCGTTCATGGTGGTGGCGCCGATACAGCGCAGTTCACCGCGGGCGAGCGACGGCTTGAAGATGTTCGAAGCGTCGAGCGATCCTTCGGCGCCGCCGGCGCCGACGATCGTGTGGATCTCGTCGATGAAGATGATCACATCCTCGGCGTTGATGATCTCGTTGAGGACCGCCTTGAGGCGTTCCTCGAACTGACCGCGGTACTTGGTGCCGGCGACCAGCGAGGCCATGTCGAGGGTGACGACCCGCTTGTTTTCGAGGGTCTGGGGGACGCGGTTTTCGACGATGCGCTGGGCGAGGCCCTCGGCGATCGCGGTTTTGCCGACGCCCGGTTCACCGATGAGGACCGGGTTGTTTTTCTTGCGGCGCGAGAGGACCTGCGCGACCCGCTCGATCTCGTCTTCGCGGCCGATGATCGGATCGAGACGGCCGCGGCGGGCGAGTTCGGTGAGGTCGCGACCGAAATGGTCGAGCGCCGGGGTTTTTGATTTTTTGCGTTTCTTCTTGAAGGACGACGGGCGGCCGTTCTGGATGTTCTTCAGTTCCTCGTACGCCTCCTTGTAATCGATTTCGTACGTGGAAAGAACCTGGGCGGCCACTCCCTCCTCGTCCTTGAGGAGCGCCAGAAGAATATGTTCGGTGTCGATATCCTTCGATTTCAGCGCGCGTGCTTCCTGTCCGGACACCTCGAGGGTTTTCTTGGCCCGGGCGGTCAGGGGCAGCTGACCCATGGTCATGGTGCCGCCGGACGGCTGGACCACCTCTTCGATGGACGTCTTGAGATCGTTCAGTTCGAGACCGAGGTTGGTGATGATCTCGACCGCGCGTCCGTCGCCGAGGCGGATCAGACCGAGCAGGAGGTGTTCGGTGCCGATGTAGTCGTGCCGGAGGCGAGCGGCTTCGTCGCGGGCATACTCGATCGCTTTCCGGGCACTTTCTGTGAACATCTCGTTCATCGCGAACCTTCCTTCACTCTATCAAAAAGAAATACTTCTTTTCCTGGTTGTTACGCACGCCAACGTGCACTTACCAATACACAATATAACGCTCAAGTGTTCCTCAGTTTCTCGCGGACCATCTGGGCGCGGACAAAGTCGCGCTTGTTGTTGTCCATTTCGGCCCCGTAGAACTTCTGCAAATGGGCCGGCTGCGAGAGCAGGAGGATGTCGTTGATCAGGGCAATATCGAGGAAGTCGATAATCTTCAGGGCATGGCCCAACCGCACCGCGGACAACAGGTTCATGACTTCTTCGGAGGACAATACCCGGGCGTTTTTGAGGATGCCGTACGCCCGCCAGATTTTGTCCTCGATCATGTCGAGGGCCTCGTCGACCAGCCGCTGACGGGCCGTGCCCTCGCGCTCGATTATTTCGCGTGCGATGCGAGTGATCTGGCTGAGGATTTCCTCCTCGGTGATGCCGAGGGTGGTCTGGTTCGAGACCTGGAACAGATTCCCGAGCACGTCGGAACCCTCGCCGTAGAAGCCGCGCACGATCAGGCCGGACCCGGTGATGTACCGGATGACCTTGTCGATGTCGCGGGTCAGGACGAGACCGGGCAGGTGGATCAGGATCGAGGCCCGCATGCCGGTGCCGGCGTTGGTCGGGCAGGCGGTGAGGTATCCGAAATCGGGGTCGTAATCGTATTCGAGATATTTGCCGATCTCGGTGTCGTATTGCCGGGCGAGGTCGTAGGCGGCGTGGGGATCGAGACCGGAAGCCAGTCCCTGGATCCGCAGGTGGTCTTCCTCGTTGACCATGATCGAGACCCGCTCCTCGGGGCCGATGAAAAGCGCCTTGGAGAGCTCGCCGGTGAGAAAGGTCGGCGAAATGAGATGGCGCTCGATGAGGAAATCACGGTCGAGATCGGACACGTCGGCGGCTTTCACGTAGGCGCCGTCGGCGAGCGA
>CAYPYM010000721.1:0-1274 GCA_964414435.1 uncultured Ignavibacteriales bacterium
TTTCTATCATCAGCCACGACGACACAATCACTCAAACTCAACCTTTCTGTCTCCAAAACTTTAGACAAAATTTTAAGTTTCCCATCAGCTTTAATCGCGTCACCTCCAATTTTTCCAGTCAGTTTTTCATCTTTTGTTTCAACCTCAATGCCGAAGAAGTATTTAGCATCTAAACAATCGGCTAACTTTTTAACGAGGATTGTTGGCAACCCTGAACTAATCAAAGCAATTGTGCAGTTCCTATTCTTTAATTGAGAGAAAACGGTTTGAAGTAAAGGGGTTGCCGGAATCTTGTCAAAGAAGCATGACAAGGTTTCAAGTTTAACTCCCTTCATATTCTTAAAAACATGTTTTAACGCTGATTCCAGCTTTAAAATTCCTGCTTCATAGAGAAAACCAAAAAAAAGCATCTTAATTAACCTAACTAAGCCTAAGCTTTTGCCCACTTCAAAGATGAAGCGGTTTTTTGCAATCAGCACTCCTTCAACATCGAATACTACAAGTCTACGCTTTTCTGTTTGAGCCATTACCCTCTAAACTCACGCTTTGGCGCTATTTGTTTTTAAAGAAAATGGTAACTTGCTAAAGATAAATTATCCTGTCTGGTTACATTGGTGCTCTTTGTTCTGCAGTTCCAAGGGGCATCCACCACCACAAACCTGCAACTGCGAACAATCTCTGCATTCCTTCTCTACATATTCTCGGTTCCGTAGTTTTTTTGCCAGTGGATGACGCCAAATCTTTTCCCAAGGTTCCGTTAAGATGTTACCGAGGCTTTCAAAATAGCTTTGGCAAGGGTAAACGTCGCCGTTTGGTCCAATGCAAGCATTTATCATAGCAGCCGTACAATTTTTAACGCCCAAGCCCAGTTGCACGGGGTCAAATTGACAGTACTGCGTTGGGGTGTACCACAGAAACTTTAAGTCAATCATGTGGGCTTTGTCTCGAATTTTGGGCAAAATAATTTTTAACTCGTCGATTGACAATGCGAATTTTTCGCTTGCACTTGGGGCTTTGCCTGAGTAGATGAGGCTATTGCATCCAAAAGCGTCAACGCCAAGTGCTTTGATGTAATCGATTGTTGTTAGGAAATCGGTAGCGTTGTGTTTGCTTAAGGTTGTGTTGGTTGAAACGTAAATCTGCGATTGCACAGCATTTTTAATTCCTTGAACGGTTTCTTTCCAGCTTCCTTTTTCCTTTGTAATTAAATCATGAACTTGAGGTTTGTGGGATTCAAGAGTTATTTGAACAAAGTCTAAACTGGACTTTTCAAG
>CAYPYM010000721.1:1284-2086 GCA_964414435.1 uncultured Ignavibacteriales bacterium
ATTGGCTTTGTCTTTGAGCCTTCTCCCATTGCTAATCAATCCTGTAACCATGCCTTTGCCTTGAGCATACAGTAATAGTTCAGGCAAATCTTCCCGTAGTGTGGGCTCACCACCCGTAAATGTTAAAATGAACACGCCGATTTCGCTAAGCTTGTCAATCACACGCTTCCATTGATCGGTCGTTAATTCAGGTGTTTCGTGCGGTCCGCCAGCATAACAGTGCACACAGTCGTTTTGACACTTAAATGTCAGGGCTAAATCCATGCGTAGCGGCGCTGAATACTGGTACGTGAAGGGTTCTTCCTTTTCAATCTCCAAGAAAGTGACGGGGTCGATTTTTTCGGTCTGCGCCAATGTGCTAATCGTGTAGACTAACTTCTCGTAGTCTGCTTTAGCCGTGTCAGTGTTCACGTGGTACATACGGCGAATCTTTGCTAAAACCTCCTTCTGCTGTAATCCTTGCATAAAATAGTAGGCAAACGCTGCCGCTGTGTGGTTTAAATGCAGAACGGTGTTGGCGTTGATTACCATAACGCCTTGTCCGCTTTGTTCGATGCGTAGCTGAAGAGACATGCCTTTGAATTTGTCTTCGCCTCGGTACATGTAACGTCCAAACGGAATCTTAGGTTTGTCAACGACTTTTTTCAAAAAACTCATTTAGTGTCCTCCTCCACCTGCACATGCACACGCACATGAAACACAAACACAAGCACAAGCACATGCCGCACACGCGCAAACACAGTCTGCTTTCGGATGTGCGGGTTCATGAGAAGCTTTCGGCGGGGGTGGAACAATGGCTTTT
>CAYPYM010000722.1:0-2084 GCA_964414435.1 uncultured Ignavibacteriales bacterium
TATTTCTTCAATGCCGCCAACAACGCCACCTGGTCGTTGTCATCATGGCCATGGAACAACTACGGCTGGCACGACATGCGGATGGCCGATATCGCCACCCAGTCGGGCTACGTCTTCTCGGCCGATCCCGGCGACCATCGCTTCGGCGTTATCTCGATGGTAACCTCCAGCACGTACGATGGCGGCAGCGGCCCGGTCGGCGACGATGCCCCGCATCTCTTCTATCAGACCGACTCGTCGTCCTACGCGACGATCTCGTGGTACAACGACCTTAACGGCTGCCGGTCGACCTCGTGCGACATCGACCCGATCCGGGCCATCAACCCGGAACCGGCCATCCACGACTCGGTCAACTACAGCTACGCCGCCTATGACCACTACAATACCGACAACTCCCAGTGGGAGCTGTTCGTCCGCGGCGACGCGTTTGGTTATCCGGACGACACCCTCTTCTCGGGCGGCGTGACCTACGCCATGGATCCCGGCGACAACGTCGGCTACCCGGCCGTCGCGGCCTACGATCGCAACGTTATGATAGTGACCGAGTACTACAACGACGCCACGCCGAACGACCACGATATCATTCTGTGGTACTCGCCCGACGGTGACGGTGCTTACGACAACCTGATCACGACCGTCGTCGTCGCCACCACGGCCGACGAGCGCTACCCGGATATCGCCCACATCTCGGGCAACAGCTTCGTGGTGTCCTACATTGCCGACAATCAGGTCTGGTTGACTGTCACGACCGACGGCGGCCTCACCTGGGATACGCCCTACCCGATCAGCGGCGCCGACGTCGCGGTCAGCGAGTACCGGGCGACCGAACTGGCGCAGAACGGCCAGCGCATCATCTGGGAATACCAGCCCGGTCTTCCCGATGATACCTCGATCTTCCTGCACTTCGGCCCGACGAACGTGATTCAGGACTCCGACGCCGACGGAATCTCGGACGATGTCGACAACTGCCCGCTCGTGTACAATCCGGGTCAGGAGGACGCCGACCTCGACGGTATCGGTGATGTATGCGACGAGTGCACCGACACCGACAACGACGGCTTCGGCAACCCCGGTTATCCGGCCAACACCTGTGCGGTGGACAACTGCCCGAATACGTACAATCCCGGTCAGGAAGACTTCAACTCCGACGGCATCGGCGACGCCTGCTGCTGCGTGGGCTTCCGCGGCAACGTCAACGGCGACCCGGACGACTACGTGCTGGTTGACGACTTGACCTATCTGGTCCGGTACCTCTTCCAGGACGGTGCGGGAGCGCCCTGCCCGTTCGAGGGCGACGTCAACGGTGACGGCGTCCCGGGGGTCGACGACCTGACCTATCTCGTGAGATATCTCTTCCAGGACGGTGTGGATCCGGTCGACTGTCCGTAAGTCGTCCGGCACTCCGCCGAGAGTAATTCCGCGGCCGCTCCGGTATTCCGGGGCGGCCGTTTTATTACAGGGGGGCGGGGAGGCGGCGCTCCATTAATTCGCTTGCCAATCGGGGCTTTGTGCCGTATCTCACGTTCGAGGCGGAGAAAAATACTGCATAAGGGGCCGTTTGCCCGATTCGAAACCGGAATTTCCGAAAAGACGTGGGATGATCTTTATATGAGCAACGACTTACGATTTGACGTAGCCGAACAGCGAATCCAATACGCCGGTCGGCGCCAGGAATACCCCTTCAGCCAGGACCGCATTGTCGAATTCAACCTGCACCACGGCCGGATCCTCGACGCCTACGATATCGAGCTTGTCTCCGGAAACGCCATCTGTCTCGACGATCGCCTGAACCCCAAATCGAATCTCGGCGCCCTGCGCAACCGCAAGCTCCGCGAGTCGGTCGTCTCATCGGCCGCCCTGTCGGCCATCGCGGTGGCTCTCCACGGCCGCGGCGCGCTCAACGACATCCCCAAAGACCAGGTTACCAAAGAGATCACCAACGAACTGAAGCGGGCGAACGACCGCACGGCCGCCCAGATCATGGCCGAGGTCCTCCAGATCACAACCGAAACCCTGCCGATCGGGGAAGAGGTCCTGATCGAATCGACCATCACCGAGGGCGTCCGGGCCAAACCGGGCAAGGA
>CAYPYM010000723.1:0-2083 GCA_964414435.1 uncultured Ignavibacteriales bacterium
GGCGAGAGCCTCGTAATTGATCGTACCGGCCCAATCCCCTATCTGCTCGGCGGTTACCCGATCGTCGCCGTCGCGGCCGATCAGTGTCACGTCGTCGTGCAGCCGCACCCCCTTGATATCGGTCACGTCGACCATCATCAAATTCATGCAGACCCGCCCCCGCACGGGCGCCCGCCGCCCCCGGACCAGCACGTAGGCGCTGTTCGACAACCGCCGGTCATAGCCGTCGTAATACCCCACCGGCAGCACCGCCAGCCGGGTCGGCGCGGTCGTCCGATAGGTGCAGCCGTAGCCGATAAAGCTGTCGGCCGGCACCTTCTTGACCTGGGTGATGCGGCATTTCCATGACAGCACCGGATCGAACAGATTATTCGAGCCGCCGGCGAGACGGTATGACAGGTAGGTCTCTTTCGACGGCCAGTGGCCGTAGACAGCGATCCCCGGCCGGACCAGATCGAAGCGCGTTTTTTCGAACAGAATCGTCGCCGCCGATGACGCCGTGTGCCGGATAGACGGTTTGATTCCGAGCTTGTTGAGGCGGGTGAGCATCCGGTTGTAGTTGGCAAGCTGAAACTGGGCGTACTCATGGTTGGTGGTGTCCTCGATATTCGCGAAGTGCATCGAGGCGCCGTACGGTTTCCCCAGCGACGGATACTGACGATAGATTTTGGCGACTGCCTCGAGTTCATTCTCGGCGAACCCCTGACGGTTGGTGCCCGTTTCGAGCTTGAGATGCGTGCGGATCTTCCGTCCGGCTCCGGAGCCAAGCTGCCCGAGACGTTTCAGCGTCGCGACTTCGAATATCACCGGTTCCAGGTCGAGCGCGAGAACCTCGTCGATCCCCCCCGGCGGCAGCGGCCCGAGCACCATGATCTTTTTTGTCCAGCCGGCCTCCCGGCAGGCGGCCGCTTCCTCGAGCGAATGCACCGTGACATACTCATTCTTGCCGAATTCATCGAGCAGGCGGACAATCTCCGGAAGGCCGTGACCGTAGGCGTTCCCCTTGACACAGGGGGCGACAATCCGGCCGTGCGCGAGCCGTCCGAGCGAACTGATATTCTGGAACAGGGCGTGTTTCGACAGCTCGATCCAGGTGAGCGGTTTGGGTGCAGCCATGACAGAAGTTATACAGGGCGGCCGGGGACAGGCACAACTAAAAAGTGCGACAGCCGCTGTCGGTCGGTGAAACATGCCCGGTCGCCCCGATAAAAGTGCACGATCCTGAAGATAAAATTACAGATTGGAATTTTGCCTGCCGATAGAACGGGCGAACCAGAGGGGTGACCTGACCTCGCAGCGGTGGCCCGCCATTTGTGGTGGGTTCCTCTCGACCGACACGATCCCACGGCAAGCCGCGGGGCACCCACCTGGAGCGAACGAACCGGGACAGAGGTCCCACAATCGGGGGCGATACCATGACCGTACATCTCGAATGCGTCCGGGCCTCGCTACAGCAGCTCATGCCGGTCACCGACCAGCTCACTCGGAAATTCCTGAACAATCTGTTCGACAGGGAACCGTCGCTGGAAGGGATTCTTCTGCAGGCCGATGTCCCCACGATCGAGCAGGCGTTGCGCAAGGCGATGGTGCTCATGGCGGGGAATCTCGATAATCAGGAATTTCTGCAGTCGTATCTTTTCGAAGTCGGCCGGAAGCACCGGTCGTTCGGCGTCGAACCGCAGCATCTGCCGCTGGCCATGGACGCGCTGGTCACCGCCGTCCGCGAGACCAGCGGGCCGGTCTGGACGCTCGAACTGGAGGAAGGCTGGACCGACACGGCGGTGATGGTGCTGGAATACATGCAGGCGGGGTTGCAGAGCGCACCGTCGCCGAGCCCGGCCGGGCAGTAGAGAAGTCAAACAGGGAATTGCAGCGACAGGGATGTCGCCGGAGGTTGCTTCGACCGCTCCTCGATGACTCGGGGCGGCCTCGCAATGACAGTCCGGGCGGCCCGCCATTTATGGTGGGCTTTCTTATTGGTTTGCCCTGGAAGTGACCCCGACCGTCACCTTGAGCGGAGGCGAAGGGTGATCGGAAGCCTGTACGGTGCGTCATGGTTCGACTCCGCTCACCATGACGTTCC
>CAYPYM010000724.1:0-2078 GCA_964414435.1 uncultured Ignavibacteriales bacterium
CCTCTATTTCGCCGTCGGCAAATTCGGCTACGACGGCGGCGTGATGATCACCGCCAGCCACAATCCGAAAGAATACAACGGCTTCAAAGTGTGCCGGAAAAACGCCGAGCCGCTCTCGGGCCAGGACGGCCTCAACCAGGTCAGCCGCTTCATCGCCGAGGGCACCGAAATATCCAAGTCACCCAACCCCGGCGATTCCCCCACCACCAAATCGCCCAACCCCGGCATCATCGTCCGCAAAAATATCCTCCATGACTATGCCAGCCATTGCCTGTCCTTTATCGATATATCCAAAATCCGGCCCTTCACGGTCGCTATCGATGCCGGCAACGGCATGGCCGGCGAATCCGTGCCGCCGGTGCTGGACAAGCTTCCGATCACGGTGCACCGCCTTTTCTTCGAGTTGGACGGCTCCTTCCCCAACCATCCGGCGTCACCCATCGAGCTAGAAAACCTGCGCGACCTTCAGGCGAAGATCGCTGAGACCGGGGCCGATTTCGGGGTGGCGTTCGACGGCGATGCCGATCGTATGTTCCTGGTCGACCACGAGGGACGCCAGGTCGGCGGCGACATGGTCACCGCCCTGGTCGCGAAATCGCTCCTGCAAAAACACCCCGGCGAGACAATCCTGTACAACCTGATCTGCTCCCACGCCGTCCCCGAACTGGTTGAGAAACTGGGTGGCACGGCGATCCGGACGAGGGTCGGCCACGCCCTGATCAAGCCGCTGATGAAAAAGCACAACTCGATCTTCGGCGGCGAGCACTCGGGCCACTTCTATTTCCGCGACAACTGGTTCGCTGATTCCGGCCTGATCGCCTTCCTCGTCTGCCTCGAGCTGATCTCGATCGAAAACCGCCCCCTCCACGAGATGATCGCCGAAATCGACCCGTACGTCCGCTCGGGCGAAATCAACAGCCACGTGGCCTCGATCAAAGACAAAATCGAGGAAGTCGCGACCACCTACAAAGACGGCAAGCAGGATCGCGAGGACGGCCTCACGGTCGAATACGACACCTTCTGGTTCAACCTCCGGCCCTCGAATACGGAACCGCTCCTCCGGCTCAATATCGAGGCCGACAGCGACGACATCCTCGAACAGCAAAAAGAAAAGCTCCTGAAAATCATCCGGTCCTAACATGCTCAAGTCCGATGTCCAGATCCTCGTCGTCGACGACGACCTCAACCTGCGCGAGCTCCTGATCGACACCCTCAACACGATCGGCTATGCCGCCGAGGCGGCCGCCGACGGCATTGAGGCGCTCGAACGGCTCGAGGGGCGGAGGTACGATCTGGTTATTTCGGATGTCCGGATGCCGGGGATGGACGGAGTCGGGCTGCTCAAAAAGGTCCGCCGCCTCTACCCCGATTTGCCCGTCTTGTTCATCACCGGCGTCGAGTCGCCCGAGGTGATCGGGCGAGCCTCGCCCGACGGCTTCCTGGCCAAGCCGTTCCGCATCTCCCATATCGAGGAACTGATTCGCGACACTCTCAACGACCGCCAGGAGTCGAGCCCCAACCCGATTCGGAAAGTGATGGTAGTCGATGACGACGATCTGTTTCGGGAGATGCTGGCTGATTCGCTCGGATACAGCGGCTATACGCCGTTTGCCGTCACCGGGGGCGAAGAGGCGCTGAAGGAGCTCGAAAACGGCCGGGTCGACGCCGTTATTACCGATATCAAGATGCCCGGCATGGACGGCATCACCCTCATGAAGGAAGTCAAGCAGCGCTACCCCGACATGCCCGTGATCCTGATCACCGCTTTTCTCTCGGCCGACGAGATCAATGGCGAGCCGGTGTCGTCACAGGCCGATGGCTTCCTTGAAAAGCCGTTCGACATCGACAACATCGTTCGGATCCTCCGGTCGCTCTCCCCCGGCCACAACGGCTGAGCCGGACGCTCCTCTTCAGCGTTCGCTCCCAATATCCCCCCTGGCGATGGCCGGTGACTCTGCTCACAACCGACCCGAATGTTCCCCGACATGCCGAGAGCCCCGGTTTGTGGCCGGGGCTCTCGGGTGGTATGGATGGCTGTTTTCAGTTATGCGCGGGGCGCATTACTTCAGCAGCACCAT
>CAYPYM010000725.1:0-1402 GCA_964414435.1 uncultured Ignavibacteriales bacterium
TCATCATCAAGGTCAAGGAACGGTTTCCGGGGGAGGCGACGCACAAGTTTGCCGTTGCGCTCCTGCTGGGCGTGGCCTATGCGTCGTCGGTGGGGGGAATGGCCACCCTGATCGGCACGCCGCCGAATCTCGCTTTCGCCCGCATCTACGACCTCATGTTTCCGAACGGCCCCGAGATCTCGTTTGCCCAGTGGTTTCTGTTCGCGACGCCGTTGTCGATCATTATGGGCGTGATCGTCTGGGCGTTGCTCTCGTTTCTGTTCGTGCGCTCGGGGAAGCTGTTCGGGACCGACACGACCGTCTTCCGCGAGGAACTGGCCGCGCTGGGCGAGCGCACCTACCAGGAAACGGTCGTGCTGGTGCTTTTCGTCATCCTCGCGCTGCTCTGGATGACGCGCAGTAATATCGCGCTCGGGTCGTTCACGCTACCGGGCTGGTCGGGGCTGTTTCCCGAGCCGGGGTTTATCGATGACGGCACGGTGGCGATCACAGTGGCTTCGATCCTGTTCCTCCTGCCGGCCCGGACCGTGGCCGGCGAGTGGCTCATGGACTGGGACCCGGCCAAGCGGCTGCCCTGGGGGATCGTGCTGCTGTTCGGGGGGGGGTTCGCCCTGGCGGCCGGATTCGAGCAGTCGGGCCTGTCGCAGTGGCTGGGCGATCAGATGGCGGGCGTGCAGCACTTTCCGCCGATCCTGATTGTCGCCACTATCTGCACCACGCTGACCTTCCTGACCGAATTGACCTCTAACACGGCCACGACCCAGATTGTCCTGCCGATACTCGGTTCGCTGTCGGCTGCGATTCACATTCATCCGCTGATGCTGATGATACCGGCGACGCTGTCGGCTTCGTGCGCGTTCATGCTCCCGGTGGCGACGCCGCCGAATGCGATTGTATTCGGGTCGGGAGAGATCGAGATGTCTGACATGATCCGGACCGGGATCATCCTGAATCTGGTCGGTATCGTGGTAATCACGGCCTATATGTTCCTTGTGGGCGATCCGATATTCGGGATCGATCCGTCTCACTTACCGGCCTGGGCAATTCCGGGCTAGCCCGTCGTTTCACTTTCCTGCTGACAAGCCAGCGACGCCGCATTAGATTATGAGCCGGCCCTCCGGCGTCACCCGCCGCCCGGCCCCACCAGACTCGCACGAATATACGATGGATTCATAAAGACTCTGAGGGTTGGAGGTTGATCTGATGTCTTCCCGTAAGATTACGCGTTACCTTTGCAGCAGCTTCGTGCTGCTCCTGGCGCTGGCGGCCGTGGCGGTGGCCCAGCCGACACCGCCGGTGGCGAAGATCGAGCCGCACGTCGATACCGTCCTCGGCCACATTATGGTCGACAACTACTACTGGCTCCGCAATCGCGGCAGCGATGAGGTTCTGAACTACCTGA
>CAYPYM010000725.1:1412-2070 GCA_964414435.1 uncultured Ignavibacteriales bacterium
GATTCGGCCAATGTAATGGCCTACCTGGAGGCAGAAAACGCCTACACCGATTCGATGATGGCACACACCGATTCCCTTCAAAATGAGCTTTACAACGAGCTGAAGGGGCGGATCAAGGAGACCGACCTGACGGTGCCGACCAAGTATATGGACTACTTCTATTACAGCCGCACCGAGGAGGGCACGCAGTACCAGATTTATTGCCGGCGGAAGGGGACAATGGAGGCGCCGGAGGAGATCATTCTCGACGAAAACGCTCAGGCCGAGGGGCGGGACTTCTACAGTGTCGGGGCGTTCGAGATCAGTCCGAACCAGCAGTTGCTGGCGTATGCCTTCGACGCCGCGGACGTCCCACCCGTGCGGCATGAGGATCTGACGGCGATCCCGGCGATGCAGTGGCCGAATCTGGTGTTTTCCTTCCACCCCAGTCTCGGGCGGATGGATTGCCGCTGGAATACCGTGCCGATCTGGCAGGCGTTGATAAACGGCCGGGAGCCGCCTGGGGCGGAACAGGCCGGTGTGGCACAGGTCTGGTTGGTGTGGCGTACGGAACTGGCCACCAGGTTTCGTGCGGCCTCTTCCCTGGAAGCGGAAGTACTGGATTGCGCCCGTAGCGGCGCGACATTTACAGAACAATGCACGATTATGGCTCAGGACA
>CAYPYM010000726.1:0-2066 GCA_964414435.1 uncultured Ignavibacteriales bacterium
GATCAAGTCGACTCCGACCTCGTCGGCCGTTATCGCAACGGCACGCTGACCGTGATTTTCACCGACAACTGATCCGCCTGTTAAATCTTGACCCCCCTGTCGCGGGTAGTTCTCTTGTGCATTATGAGAAGTTTGCGCGTGATATTGCGTCGCCTGCCGATGGCGGCGTTGCTCATACTCATCTGTCTCACGGCTGTCCCATCGGTGCATGGCCAGGCGCTCACCGTCACGCGGGTCAGCGACCTCAATTTCGGCTCGATGTTTCCCGGTGTGCCCAAGGAGATCGACAAGTCGTCGACCGACGCGATCGAATTCCAGATCACTGGCACGGCCGGCGCCGAAATCACGCTTGATTTCACCCTGCCGGAGTATGTTGCGGCGGGGTTGTTCAACATGCAGGTGATCTTCTACCAGACTTCCTGCGCGATCGACACGAGCGCCTCCCCCGACCAGTCCAGTCCGACTTATACCGACCTTGATCCGTGGCAGACGCTCACCTATCGGCTCGGTTCGACCGGGATGACTGTCTGGCTCGGGTGCAAAGCGATCCCGCGCCTCCGGCAGCAGTCCGGAAGCTACACCGGCGACGTCGTTCTGACGGTTAATTACACCGGCAATTAGCCCTCGATAACACACTGCCTTTCAACGCCTTACGCACACCCTGACACCCTCTGACCAACGGACTCTCGACGGTTCTTCCCGCTCGGTGTTCAGAAATCGCTCAAACTGAATTGCCCTGATAGAATCTTGCCCGTTTCCGCTTACGGGAATGCGGGGTTGTGGCGATTTAAAGAAACATCAGTCCTTATTACAGGACCCTGGCAACAGGCAATAAAAAGCGCAGTCTGTAAACATACTTGGAGGGTGACATGAACACCACCACGAACCGCATCGGACGTTCAGGAATCGCAGTAGTCCTGGCAGTGCTCATTCTCGTATTTGCGTTCGGTACCAGCCACGCCCAGATGGCCGTGACGAATACCGCCGACGCCACCGTCCTGGCCGCGATCTCGCTGGCCGCCACGACCAACCTCGAATTCGGCAACGTCTTCCAGGGCGTCCCGAAAACCGTCGCCCGTACCGCGATCGGTGCCGACACCACCGCGGCCGTGTTCACCATCACCGGTGAAGCCGGCGCCGGCATCTCGGCCCACCTGATCCTGCCGGAGTACCTCTCCAGCACCAACGGCGACATCATGTCCATCGCGTTCGGGACCTCCGACATGGCGGTTGACACCACTACCACCCAGGATCCGTCCACGGTGGCGGCGGCCCATGGCTGGGTTGACCAGGATCCGCGGGCGTTCCCGTCCGGTCTCGTTATCGGCGGCACGACCCCGGCGGTCACCACGACCAAGATCTATCTCGGCGGCAAGGTGACCCCGTCGATTTTCCAGCCGGCCGGCACCTACTCCGGCGACATCATCCTGAGTGTGTCGTACAACGGCAACTAGTCCTTTCGAGATATATAGCTTCTCTCGTTAACAGTTGTTGCAATGCAAACACCGCGCTCCCCCCGGAGCGCGGTGTTTTTTTGTGGGCGAGCACAAGGTTGTGATGGGCTGTAGCATCCCAATATTGTATTAACGGGGACGAGTGGCGAAGCTTGTGCAGTCGAAAAACTTATCACTTGGAGTTTCGCCTCAAACGCATTAGAATTGTAATCAAGGTAGCAAGCAGGAAAATGACGGTGAAGTCACGCAACGGAGCCAAATCTAAGTGGGTAGATCGTGATCTGCAGAAGTTCGTACCGTCAGAACTGAGCAAGATTTCCGATCTTTCAAAGGAAATTCCCGGTCTGGCCAAGATTCCCAAGTTGGTGACGCGGATTGACGCCGCCGTAAAGACAATTCCCACTAGGCATCAACTCCGGCTCGGCGATGCTCGCACCCTCTCTGGCGTGGATGCGGAATCGATCCACCTAGTGGTAACATCACCTCCGTACTGGACCCTCAAACAGTATAACGCGGGTACCAACCAGCTTGGAGCGGTAGCCGAGTATGAGGTTTTCTTGGAAGAACTCGACAGGGTGTGGAGAAGGTGCTTTGAAGGACTTCTGCCTGGCG
>CAYPYM010000727.1:0-2062 GCA_964414435.1 uncultured Ignavibacteriales bacterium
AGGACGACGTCTTCGTCGGTCCCAACGCGACCTTCACCAACGACCCGATGCCGCGCAGCCGGCAGTGGCTGGACAGCTACCCGCGGACCGTGGTCCGGGCCGGGGCCTCGATCGGGGCGAACGCGACGATCCTTCCCGGGATCGAGATCGGGCTCGGCGCGATGGTCGGCGCCGGCGCGGTCGTCACCCGCTCGGTGCCGCCACACGCGATCGTCGTCGGCAACCCGGCCCGTATCCGGGGCTACGTCGACTCCCCCACCTCGCAGTCGCCGGAGAGGGCGGCTGTGCCGGGGAGCGATGGCCGGCAGACCCTGGGCGTCAAGGGCGTCCACGTCCAGCGCTTCGCCGAGCACGTCGACCTGCGCGGGTCGCTGGCGGCCGGGGAACTGCCCGGCGACGCGGTGCCGTTCGTGCCGCGCCGCTGGTTCCTGGTCTACGACGTGCCGAGCCGGGAAGTGCGGGGGGAGCACGCGCACCGCGAGTGCCACCAGTTTCTGATCTGCGTCTCCGGGCGGGTCACCGTGGCGGTGGACGACGGGTCCAAGCGCGGCGAAGTCCTGCTCGACAGCCCGACCGTCGGTGTCTACGTGCCGCCGATGGTCTGGGCGAGCGAGTATCGCTACGAAGAGGGCGCCGTGCTGCTGGTCCTCGCATCTCACCCCTACGACCCGGACGATTACATCCGCGAGTACGACGCCTTCCTGGCCGAGGTCGGGGCGGCCTGAGAACCTGTCTCGAGACCCGCGGTTCTAAGCCGCGGCACGGGTGCGGCGCCAGGGCAGGCGCGGCCGTCGGCGCGCCCAGGCAAGCGGCGAGCTGAGCCGCGGGATGCCGTGGCGAAGGTGCGGGTTGGTCGAGGGATCGACCGCCGTCAGCGGCAGCCAGCGAGTCAGCAGCTGCTCCTTCTCCCAGTCCTCGACCTCGCTCGACCGGCTCGAGGACTCGAAGTGGTAGAGGACCGTGTCGGGGTCGTAGACGACGCGCCGGCCCCGGGTCCGCAGCTTCAGGCAGTAGTCGACGTCGTTGTAGCTGAGCGGGAAGGTGGTGCTGAACCCTCCGACCTCTTCGAACGCGGCGCGCTCGGTCATCATGCACGCCGCCGTCACCGCGAGGTAGTTCTGGGCGACGAGGACGTTGTTCGAGTAGCCGCCGGAGTCGCCGGGGAAGCCGCGGTAGATGTGCCCCGGGTAGCCGCCGTTCTCAAAGAGGATTCCGGCGTGCTGGAGCCGGCCGTCCTCCCACAGGAGGCGCGCCCCGACGGCGCCGACGCCGGGCAGCCGCGAGTACATCAGCAGGCGCTCGATCCAGTCGGGGGTGACGACCTCCATGTCGTCGTTGAGCAGGAGCAGATGCTCGCCCTCGCTGCAGACCGCGCCGCGGTTGATCTTGGCGGAGAAGTTGAAGGGCCCCTCGAACTCGACCACCCGGACCCGCTCGCCGCCGATCTCGACCAGCCTCGCGACCACGTCCGGATCGGTCTCGGTGTCGGTAACGCAGACGATCTCGTACCGATCGTAGGTGGAGCGGGCGACGATGCTCTCGACGCAGTGCTCGACCAGGATGACGTCCTTGTAGCGGACCTCGCGCGAGCGGCCGGCGGTGGGGATGACGATGCTCACCGGCGGCTCGCCCTCCAGCTCGGGGCTCAGGTGGTAGACGCCGGGCCGGTCCTCGTCGCGGCTCGCCCGGGCCGGCATCCCGATCCGCTCGCAGTGCGCCTGGATCGCCCGCGTCCCCGCTTCGAAGGCCCACGGCTTCGCCGCTTCGCCTCCGCCCGCGGCCGAGGTCTCAAGCGTGCGCCAGTGATAGAGGACCCGCGGCACGTGGACGACCTGGTGGGCCCGCTCGGTCACCTTCAGCACCAGGTCCCAGTCCTGGGACCCCTCGAACTCGGGATCGAAGCCGCCGACCGCTTCGGCCAGGGCCCGGCGCATGACGCTGAGGTGGCAGGTGTACATCTGGGTGCGGATCCGCTCGGGGGACCAGTCGGGCTTGAAAAAGGGGGCGGCGTGGCTGCCGGCGCGGTCGATCTTGTCTTCGTCGGTGTAGACGTAGTCGGCCT
>CAYPYM010000728.1:0-2057 GCA_964414435.1 uncultured Ignavibacteriales bacterium
TTTTAATCAATTTTTTACTATATCGTTTTTCCATATGTTCAGCAACCTCAAAACCATATGGAAAGTCATGCTGCACCTGTTCGGCGGCGACGAGATCGTCCTCGGCTGTTATCTCAAGGCGGGGTTTGAACTGACCGGCACAACTCCGGTCGGCGGCGGGCTGAAAATGGTCCGGCTGGTGACATAGAACACTTACATATATTCGATAAAACTGGAGAATGACATGATCAAGAAAGTTGGGATTATCGGTTTCGGACAGATGGGTTCGGGGATCGGGCAGGTCTCGGCCGCGGCCGATTACAAAATTGTCGCCTGCGACGTTTCCGACGACGTCCTCAAGCGCGGGCTGGGCTATATCACCAGGTCGCTCGACAAGGCGATCGATAAAGGCAAGGCCGACCAGGCGTTCAAGGACAAGGTCCTGGGTAATATTACCGCCACCACGAAGATGGAAGAGCTGGCCGACTGCGATCTCGTCTGCGAGGCGGTGATCGAGAACATGGATGTCAAAAAGGGCGTCTACGAGCGTCTCGATAACATCTGCAAGAAAGAGACGATCTTTGCGTCGAATACGTCGTCGCTCTCGATCGGCGACATGGCGGCCGTGACCGACCGCCGCGACCGCTTTGTCGGTCTCCACTTCTTCAACCCGGTCCCGATCATGAAATTGACCGAGGTGGTCCGGACACTCGACACCTCCGACGCCACTTTCGACACGGCGTTCAAGTTCGCCGAATCGGTCGGCAAGACCTGCGTGACGGCCAAGGATTCGCCGGGGTTTATCGTCAACGTGCTGCTCGTGCCGTATCTGCTCGATGCGATCCGTCAGCTCGAACGCGGTCTCGCCTCGCGCGAGGATATCGACAACGGTATGATGCTCGGCTGCGGTCACCCGATGGGTCCGCTGACGTTGACCGATTTCATCGGCACCGACACGATTCTCTATATCGCCGATATCATGTTCGAGGAATTCAAGGATGCCCACTACGCCGCGCCGCCGCTCCTTCGCCGGATGGTCAACGCCGGCTATATGGGCAAGAAGTCCGGCCGCGGTTTCTACGACTACACGAAAAAGTAACGCGACAGAATCCAGACGAAGGGTGAGGATACAGTTATGAGTGAATACAAAAGCATCCTGGTCGAGAAGAAGGATAACTGCCTGCTGATCACGCTCAATCGCGAGAAAGCGCTCAACGCGCTCAACCGCGACACGGTCAAGGAACTCCAGCAGGTGTTCAGCTTCTACTGGACCGCCGACGATGTCCATGTCGTGATCATCACCGGCGCCGGCAAGGCGTTCGTGGCCGGGGCCGATATCACCGAAATCGCCGAACTCAATGTCCGCACCGGCACCGAGTACTCGGCTTACGGCCTCTACCTGATGAAGACGATCCAGAATTTCCCGAAACCGGTGATCGCCGCGATCAACGGCTTTGCGCTCGGGGGCGGCTGCGAACTGGCGATGGCCTGCGATATCCGGCTCGCCTCCGACAAGGCGAAGCTCGGTCAGCCCGAGGTCAACCTGGGGATCATCCCCGGATTCGGCGGCACCCAGCGGCTCGCCCGCCTCGTCGGAAGAGGCAAGGCGATGCAACTCATTCTCACCGGCGAGATGATCGACGCCCAGGAGGCACACCGGATCGGACTGGTCGACGAGGTCTACCCGGCCGACGAGCTGATGGAGCGGGTGATGGACCTGGCCAAAGCGATCTGCAGCAAGGGTAGTCTGGCCGTGTCGATGGCGAAAGAGTGCATCAACCGCGGTCTCGATGTCACCCTGTCGGTCGGCTGCGATCTGGAGAAGGTCAATTTCGGCCAGATCTGCGCCACCGGCGACAAAAACGAGGGGTGCGAAGCGTTTCTCGAGAAGCGCAAGCCGTCGTTTACGGGGCATTGATTTCACATTGCGACTTCTGATCGGTGTCGGGCCGCGTGGCCCGACACCGATGCGTCTGCGTATTCCAAATGACAGAGCACACCAACATCACCATCCGGCCCGCCACCGAGGCGGATCTGCCGTGGGTGCGCGAGGTTATCCGCGGCTGGGGCGCCGATTT
>CAYPYM010000729.1:0-2055 GCA_964414435.1 uncultured Ignavibacteriales bacterium
GTCATCTCGCTCGGCCAGCGGCTTATCGATCAGGCCGAACTGTTTGACATTGTCGATGCCTGGCTCGACGCGGACTTCGAGGGCGGCCGCCACGAACGGCGAATTCAGGAAATCGAACCGAACAGCTGACCGCTCGATCGCGGCCGATTCGTATCGAACCATCGCGGCCGGAGCTTGTTACAGCGGTAACCTAACACGTTACCGCGAAAGGCCCGCATGAACCGATTCGACCGATTCTACGCCGGCGAGAAACTCGCCTTCGGCGAAAAGCCCTCCGAATATCTCTCCGATCTCGTCAACGGCGCCCGCGCCTCCGGCCGCGCGCTCGACATCGGCGCCGGCGACGGCCGCAATTCGCTCTATCTCGCACAGGTCGGTTTCGACGTCACCGCTATCGATACGTCGCAGGTCGGTCTCGACAAGCTGGAACGACTCGCCCGGTCGCGCGGTCTCGCCGCCCACATTCACACTGAAACCGCCGATGCCCGCACGGCAACGTATGCTCCGGGAACCTACGCCCTTATTGCCGCGGTCACCCTGTTCGATCACCTGCGGGCCCCGGACGTCCCGCCTTTATTCGAGAGACTCACGGCAAGCCTTGTCGATGGCGGCCTGTTGTTTGTGAAAGCGCATACGGTCGATGACCCCGGCCATAGCGAAGACCGGCGCGAGGCCAGCGAGCTGGCCGGCGAGATCCACCACTATTTCGAGCGGAACGAGCTGTTGCGCCTGGCTGCCGATAGGTTCTATATTATCCGGTACGAGGAGACCCGCGAGCATGACACCTCGCACGGACGGCCGCACTATCATGCATTCGCCAAGATGCTCGCGCGCAAATACCCGTTCGACGCCAACAATCTTCCGCTTTTCGAGCGTTGAACCCGATGTTCCGCCCGGCGGCCCGAACCTTCTCAATTCGCACGGAGACTTATGCCGAATTATGAATTTGTCCCGCTGACCGACTTCTACCGGGAATACCCGCCCGAGGAGATGAAGCAACGTTCGGAATCGTTCTACGCCGACATGAAACGGCGCCGGACAGTCCGTGAGTACTCCGACCGCCCCGTGCCGCGCGAAATAATCGAAAACTGTCTTCGCGCAGCCGGTACCGCCCCGAGCGGCGCCAACATGCAGCCATGGCACTTTGTCGTGATCGGCGATCACGAGGTGAAGTCGCGCATCCAGGAGGCCGCCGAACAGGTCGAGCACGATTTCTATTCCCGCCGCGCGCCGCAGTACTGGCTCGACGCCCTCGCACCGCTCGGCACCGACGAACACAAGCCGTACCTGAGTGTGGCTCCCTGGCTGATCGCCATCTTCTCACGCCGGCATACGGTCGGCCCCGACGGCGAGATCCACAAGCACTACTACATCGCCGAGTCGGTCGGCATCGCCACCGGCCTGCTGATCGCCGCGATCCACCACGCCGGACTGGCCTGTCTCACCCATACGCCGAATCCGATGGGCTTTCTTCGAGAGGTTCTCAACCGGCCGAAAGAAGAGACGCCGTACCTGCTGTTGACTGTGGGATATCCCCGCGAGGATGCGAAGGTACCGAAAATCGGCAAAAAGCCGCTCGATGAGATTGCGACCTTTATCGAGTGACGCTCCCCGATTTGCCCCGGTATAGAAATGCTCCCGCCTCGCAGCGGGAGTGTCCTGCCTTACTTCACTTTTTCCCAGTGATCGGTCCACTGACCGTGCATGTCCGCGGTCAGGCCATCCGGCGTGAAGGTGATCATAGGTTCTTCGAAGAGCGGCATATTGACCCGCATTTCTTTCCCGTTCATCGTGACCTCTCCGGTTCCTGATTCCCCGGCCATCGAGGTCTTCAGCTTTTCGCCGAGGAGGTTCTGGTCGAGAAGGAACAGCGATTTCCCCTCGTATGCATTGCCGGTGAGTTTGTACTCGGTAACCAGCGAGCGCGACGAAATCGAGCCGTCCGGGTTCTTCCAGAATACGTTCAACTGTCGATGACTTTTGGTATCGGTCATCATGCCGCCGACATCCGGGGCGGTGAGAACGGTGCCGTCAGTCATGACCCGTTTTGCCAGG
>CAYPYM010000730.1:0-2050 GCA_964414435.1 uncultured Ignavibacteriales bacterium
ACGACACCAGCGAAATCAGCCGGAATACTTTTTCGGACTTACACTTGGGGCACGGCAGCGTTTCCGTCCCGGGGCTGACAAGGTCTTCGAACTGGTGGCCGCACTCGGCGCATTTGAATTCGTATATCGGCATCGCGTCATTCTCTTGTTCTCGCCGGTCCTCATTGACCGGCCGCACACAATATACAATAAAAGATTGATTTGTCCAAGCTTAAGGTGAGGGTGCGTCGGGCGCTGACAAATCGAGCAGAGTGAATCCGCCGCAGGCGGTGTCACCCCTGCGAAAGCAGGGGTCCAGACATACCATCGGGAAGTCTGGATTCCTGCTTTCGCGGGAATGACAACGACGGAGTTTGAGAGCACAAAAAAGGGGTCGGTCGAGACCGAACCCTTTTCCATTTCTGAACTCTTTCAGTCGCACCTGCGACTGTCAGCGGTCTTACCCTCAGGTAAAACCGCTGCCCGACGGCGCGCTGCATCCGCCGCCCCCGCCGGACCCGCCCGAGGCGAACACCGAGAGCAATCGGCCGACCTGATCCGACCCGCATTGCGGGCAGGTCACGGCCGCCTCGAGGCTGCTCACGAGATCCTCGAACTTTTCGCCGCAGTCGCGGCATTCGAATTCAAACAACGGCATATGTTTCTTTCACTCCATCATCTTTCTTCATCAGGTTTTCGCCTCGATCAACCTCGTCGCTCCGAGGGTGGCAAGACAGGCGATGCCTGAGGCGAAGCCTGTTATTCAACCACCGACATGACCAGACCGGTCACCGCCCCCGCTGTCACCGTGACATACGGGTTGCACATGAGCGGTCAGGTCGAGCCGAGCCCGAGATACACGAAAAATATCCCGAGCCCGACCAGGGCGCCGGCCGCCGTGAAAATCAGCGGCCTCTTTGTCAGCAGCTTCTTCATTCAAACCGTCCGATCGTTCGCCCGGGCCTCGCGCCAGGCGAAGCCCGCGCAGCGAGCTAGATCGATGCCCGCATCACCTTCTTGAGTGTTTCCTCGACATCCTCGGCCAGCTCGGTCAGACCGGCGCCGGGGATCATCTCGGCGATCATCGACGGCCGCCCGAGCACCACCACCGTTTTCCCCTTCTCGGTGTAGACCGAGAACTTGCACGGCATGAACAGCGACACGCCCATGTGCTTTTGGAGCGCCGTGTGAGCGAATCCGGCGTTGCAGGTTTCGACAATCTTCAGCGGCCCGCGCTCGAGCCCCTTTTCAGCGAGCGTCGCCTTGACATCGTGAATCGCCAGCACCCGAAACTTGTGCTCGGCGATCTGCTTTTCCAGATTGGCGACCACCTCGTCGAAGGGCTTGTCGGATTCGAGGCGGAAAGCGAACTTATCGAACATCGTGAATCTCCTTTTGCTTCAGAAACCGTTCTTTCCCCTTTAGATCGTGTTCGGACCGGAATGATTCAATTAATCGGCCTCGATATCGAAACTCGTGACAACTTCACCGGGAAACGTAACTGTCTGGCTCACAACGCAATACTTCGACTCCGAGAGCTCGATCGCCAGCGCGACCTTCTTCGGATCAAGGTCGATTCCCCGGAAATGATACTTCACCTCGATCCGGTCGAACGGACGGGGACGTTCCTCCGGCTGGTGCCCGATCACCTCGATCTCCAGCGCGGTCACCTTTTGGCGTTGTTTTTCGAGGATTCGAATAACGTCGATCCCGGTACACCCGGCGATCCCCCAGAGCAGCAGTTCGGTCGGTTTGTGGCCGGCCTCTTCTCCGCCGGCTTTTTTGGCGCCGTCGGTTACGATCGTATGCCCGAACATCCCCTTGCCCTCGAACTTCAGTCCCCCTTTCCACGTCATCGATGCTTTCACCATGAGACTCGCTCCCGTCGTACAACTACCGTCAGTGATCTTCATATCGTTGGCCGGTTCCGTTGTCCCCCGAAACCGGATCAGTGCCTCAATGATACAGTCTATCTCAGATTCCGTCCAGTTGCTTCTTGAATTCCGCCAGATCGGTCGCCGGAAGGCGGCAGACCGAATTCCGGCAGAAATAAGCGGTCACGCCGTGGTCG
>CAYPYM010000731.1:0-2048 GCA_964414435.1 uncultured Ignavibacteriales bacterium
GTCTACGATTTCATGGGAGACAATCTGCTGCCGATGTTTCTCGTCATCATGCTGCTCGATGTCGATATCCGGGCGACGGTCCGGGTGATGGGGAAGGGGATTTTCGTGATGCTGCTGGGGACGGTCGGGGTCGTGATCGGGGCGCCGATCGGGTTGTTTGTCGCCCATCACGGGCTTGACCCGTCGGCGTGGAAAGGATTCGGGGCGTTGGCCGGAAGCTGGATCGGCGGGACCGGGAATATGCTGGCGGTGGCGTACGCGATCAATCTCGATGAGAGCTCGCTCGACTTCGGTTATGCCGTGATCGCCGATAATGCGGTGTACCTGATCTGGCTGCCGATATTGTTAGCGTCAAAGAATTTCGCCAACTGGTTCAATAAGTTCACGAAGATGCCTAAAGAAAGACTTGAGCAGCTGGCGAGGGCCGCCGAGGAACTGACGCTTGACAAAGGCACGCCTCAGATGCGGCACTATCTGTATCTCGCGCTGCTCGGTTTCGGGGTGACGGCGTTGTCGGCCTGGCTGGCCGGGCACATCCCGGAGCTGCCGCCCGTGTTCACACTCAACACGTACAAGATTCTGCTGGTGACGGTAATCGGGGTCGGGCTTTCGTTCACACCGGCCAACCGGATTCCGTCGTCGCATGCGCTGGCGATGGCGCTGGTGTATTTGTTCGTCGCGCGGATGGGAGCCAAGGCCGACCTGTCCAATCTCAGCCTGTCGCTGTTCTGGTTCCTGCTCGGGGCGTATATCTGGATTTTCATCCACGGGGCGTTTCTGGTCGGCGCGGCGCGGCTGTTCAAGGTCGATGTACACACGGCGGCGATTGCGTCGGCGGCCAATATCGGCGGGGCGGCCTCGGCCCCGGTGGTGGCGGCGTATCACCGGACGTCGCTGGTGCCGGTGTCGATCCTGATGGCGCTGTTGGGGTATGCGATCGGCAACCCGGCCGCGCTGGTCGCGGCCTGGTTGTGCAAGATGGTCTATTAGACAAGTTCGGCCGGGGCGTTTATCGGGGCGAGCGTGTCCAGAAAGTCGTCGTAGACGGCCGGGTCTTTCAGATTGAGAATGCGCTCGCGGTCGCGGTCCAGGTCGGCGTACCGCATTGAAGCGATCTGGTCGGGCGTGTAATCGAGCATACCCTCGGGCGCCCCCCGGGTCACGATGCCGAGCCCCCAGTCGGTATCGAGCACGAAGATATTCAGGTCATCGCGGGTCGAGCGGAGACAGGCGATCGCTTTCCAGGTGTCGCCGGTCCAGCTCGATCCGGTCCACTTGCCGGCGGCGCGGATCGCCGCAAGCTGGTCGGCCGGGGTGGTCATGATCTCGTTGGTGGGCGAGCAGTCGTGCATGACAATCACGCCGCTATCGGAAAGGTGCCGGAGGCAGTTTTCGACATCGCGGGCGGCCTGCCGCCACTCGTGGAGACCATCGACAAAGGCAACATCGATTCTGTTCTCGGCAAAGAGCGACCCGGCTTTGAGGAAGAACTCGTCCGAGGTGAGCTGAAACGAACGGATGGTGGCATTGTTGGCCACTTCGAAGAGTTGCGGGCAGGGCTTCTTCGGATCGACCCCGATCTTGCGCGGGGCGTTGATCGCGAGAAACGTCCTGGCGTCGGCCACGCCGATTTCGAGATAGGTGCGGGCGCCGAGGCGGTCAATCGCTCTCTGGATTATCTTGATGCGAGGGTTCATCGCCTTGTTTACCTCATGTAGAAGTTTCCCGGTCCGGCCGCATGCGTCTATCGGATGCGACCGCCCTCGTGTTGGTATCGGCGCGGGAACCGGATCGCATTAGGGATGACAGGGGAATTCGAGGCGCTAGCGGCGCCGGTCGATATCGGTGCGCATCGGCACGAAGCGGACATCATAGAGAAACTCGCGGGCAATACCGTCGGCGGTGCGGGTGAGTTTCACCAGCTCCTGGCGGCCGGTGAAATCCTCAACCGGGATAACCATGCGGCCGTTTTCGGCAAGCTGGTCGACGAGTGTCCGGGGAACGTCCGGAGCGGCCGCGGTGACGATGATGCCGTCGAAGGGGGCAGC
>CAYPYM010000732.1:0-2048 GCA_964414435.1 uncultured Ignavibacteriales bacterium
GTTTCGGCCTATCCCAACCCGTTTAACGCCGAGGTGTCGATTGCCTATGCCGGCACCGGGCTGGCGAACCGGACAATCCGGCTGGAGATTTACAATACCGCCGGACGGCTGGTGGCGACCCAGGCGGTGAAGGCCGCCACCAATGACGGGATCATCCACTGGGCGCCCGATCTGGCGACCGGCTCGGGCGTGTATCTGTATCGGCTCCTGGTCGACGGCGCCAGTGCCCAGGGCAAGCTGGTGTTGATCAAGTAGAGGGGCTTTTCAGCGAAATTGAGAGGCGGTCGTAATTCGGCCGCCTTTTTTTTTGAGGCGGCCATGGGAGAAGAGATCAGTGTGTCGGACCGAACGGAAGGGCCTGCTCGATATACGGCCCGGCAGCCTGAATGAACTGAACCGCCTCGCGGTTGGCGGTCGCGTAGTCACGGCCGGCGACCGGTATCGTCACCCGAACGAGGGCGGCATCGGTCGGCCGCAGCGAGAGAGCGGAGCGGAACAGGTCGAGCTTGAGGCCGACCTCGCTGCGCACCTCGCCGTAGCGGGTACGGTACCAGTAGTACATCAGGCTGGATTCGGTGCCCAGGGCAATGTGCAGGCGGTTAACGGCGCGCTGGACGCCGTCCGGGAAAGTGATCATGAACGGTTCCTGCGACTCGATCTGCCAGCCGCCGCCGGGCAGGCAGTGTCGGGGTGAATGAATGCCGGCCCCGAATCGCTGGGAGGCGAAATAGGCGATGAACAGGTCGCACCGGGATCCGTCGGCTCCGGCGTACCGCTTGAGCGTGGTCGAGGTGGCGTTGAGCACCTGGTAGGTATTGTTGTCGAAAAACTCCTCCCTTCCCTGGTAACCGGGAAGGCTGAGCGGGATCGAGGCGAGATCGGCCTCGCGGTCCGGTTTGGTGCCGGCAAAACGGAACCAGTTGCCGAGCGCCCCGCCGACCATCACGAGTACGAGCGAATAGATGATCTGCCGCTTCATTTGAGCACCTTCCGGACAATCGAGCTGACAATCGACAGCAGGATAAAGGCGACGATAAACACCGAGAGGCCCATGACGGTGTGGAGCGGTTCGGTGGTCGGATCGATCTCCATGACATAGGCGATCATGGCGGTGATAAAGACGCGGATGACGTTGCTGGTGACCGCGATCGGCACCGAGGAGGCGAAGACGATCGCTTTGCCGAGGAATCTCGGCTGGGCCAGGTAGCCGTAGAAGGCACCCATCGCCATGAGCGAGACGAGCGAGCGCAGTCCCGAGCAGGCCTCGGCGACCTCAAGCGACTGGTGCGGCAGGATCATCACGTTGCCCCGTCGCACGACCGACATCCCCAGCGCCTGCATCACCCCGACCGATACCTTGCTGGCGAGGAGCTGCATCGGGAAGGTCAGCGAGAAATAGACGATACCCGGTATCGGGATCATGAACAGCAGGATGAAAAAGGCGAACCAGGTGCGGCGGATCAGTTCGATCCCGAACAGGTAGAGGGTCAGGCCGAAAAGCACGATCACCAGCGACAGCGAAACGAAGAAATACTCGGCGCCGGCGTTGGCCAGGACGAACAGGCCGATGCCCATGAGGGCGATGACGAGGCCGGCGGTGCTGGGCCGGGTCGGCAGCGCTTTCAGTTCGGCGCGGTTGCGCCAGATCAGAAACGCGGCGATCAGCGGCACGAGGAAACCGTGAGAGTAGTTGGGATCGTCGTACCAGCGCAGGACGAGGTCCCGCATGACCGGCAGGTAGACGGCCAAAATGATAATCCCCAACAGCCAGAAGAGGGGCCGAGAGATCGTGGCGCTGACAGATTGGGCTCGGCTCATTGGCTGGTATCCATTCCTAGGTTGCTGGTCGTTCGGGTCAACTGCCGCGGGTGCCCGGTGTGAAGCGGCAGAGGTCGGCCCCTCCTGATCGTTGTATCGGACCTCGTTCTGGCCGCCTTTAATGTACCCGGCGTGAAACGGCCGGTCAACTAAATTGCGGGGGGACTGGTACTATCCGCGGCGGAGAAATCCGCCCAAAAGCCGCCGGAGGCCGAGCAGGCCCCGGGCAA
>CAYPYM010000733.1:0-2045 GCA_964414435.1 uncultured Ignavibacteriales bacterium
GAAATGAAAGCGAGGCTCCCAGGAAAAGGTGAGGACATCCTTCAAGATATGCTCCAACCGGTCGGCCTCCTCGACAATGAGCGCGGCGTACTGGCGCTGTTTGGCCGTGGTGGCTTCCTTCTGCAGCCGTCTGCCGAAACCGCCCAGGGCGGTCAGGGGGTTGCGTATTTCATGGGCGATATCGGCCGTCAGACGGCCAAGGGCCGCCATCAGGTGCTCAGCGCCGACGGCCGCTTTTTCCCGACCGAGTTCGGCCGCCTGCGCCCATTTCTTACCTCCGGCGTGTTCATGGAATGGCTGACCGCCGACAACGCCTACTGCTCCACCTATTCCACCGGCACCTGCCGCGAACGCTTCAATGGGTTCGGGCTGAGTTTCGGCGGCGGTGCGGATTTCCGGCTCACCGGGCGTCTCTTCATGACCGGCCAGGTGCAGTACCGGCACTCCCAGTACGATTCGATCAAGTCTCTCGATATCGAAGAGGGCACGCTGAGCTACACGCTCGACGGCGGGGGATGGTCGATCCATACCGGTCTTGGTCTCGACTTCTGAGGACGCGCCCTGCAACCTGCGCAGATCGCTTCGCGTAGAAGGGGATAGGACGGCGACAGAAACCCTGGAAACGGAGGCGTCATGATTCCGGTCGACATCAATTCACTCGCCAAACTGAAACTGGCCGACGGCATCACCGCTCGGGTCGTTCACGCGAAATCGTGCAGCGTGGCCCATGTCGAGCTTTCGAGCGGAGCCAGCGTGGCCGAACACGCCCACCCGCACGAGCAGGTGACCACGGTGATGGACGGGCAGTTGAAACTGACGGTCGATGGGCAGGCACATGTCCTGACGCCGGGGAAGGCCTTCACGATTCCGTCGGGCGTTCCCCACGCGGCTCAGGCCCTTTCAGCCTGTTATGTCATCGATGTGTTTTGTCCCGTGCGGGAGGATTTCAGGGCGCGGGCCGAGGGAGAGGCCCAGGAGTGAGCCAAAGTTACGGCTGCTCATTCCCTTACGAGGCAGGGAGAACTGCTGTAGAGAATTTGCACGGGAAGCATATTCGGGTAAAGAACGCGGTCCGCGCAGCCGACAATAGCATCAGGGACGACGCGGCCCGGTGTACCGGGTTACCCGAGGGGCCTCCGTTGGGCGGTAACGCCCGGCCGGCCGTTCGCGCGCCGATTCCCTCACCGTAGGGGCGGAGATTCTCCGCCCTTCTTTTTTTGCCCCCACCGGGCGATTTCCAGGGGCATAGCGGCTCAATTCATCGGCAAAGCGATGCAGGTTCGTCGACTCGACGGCTTCGATTCGTTGCGGCTGTCAGGGGCTTCGTCGGCCTAGGCGGCCGGAACGTGCTTCTCCGCCGAGGCGCCGTCCTGGCGCTGTAAGCGACGACGCAGGGCGCCGAAACAGAGGCAAACGGCGAACACGATGATCAAGATCACGGTGGCGGCGATGGTCGCCCCGGCAATCCAAAATGCGGCACCCATACAGAGACTCCTTTCCGATCGACGATCAGGTCAATGCTTCTCTATTGCAGGTACTGACGTTTGATTGCGGTGCATACCGGGTAGCCGGTCCGGATCCGGTGCCGGAACGGGAGGGAAGAATGGACCGGTTACGAGAAGATCACTCGTCTATCATGACAATATTGATCTTACTAATCAATATAGTGGACAGTTTTATAGACGCAACCTTTTTCTCGAGCCGCCTCGAAGGGAAAAAGACCTGTCAGACTGGTCGGATCGGCGGGACCGCCCAGAGGCCGGACCCGCCGTCATGAACTCATCGGGTATTACGACCGGACGGCTTTGACCATCTGGCGGATCGCGCCGAGGTGGTAGGCGGTGTGGGCCAGGACACCCATCATGGCGGCGATTCGCTCGCCCTCGTTCCAGTCGTCGTAGCTCCGGGCCAGCTTGATCGTGTGGGCGAAAGCGGTCCGGAGCGATGAAATCAGCTCGGTCCACTGCTCATCGGTGACCTCGGTCACCTGCCAGGTGGTTTTCCACTGGAATCCCTCGTATTTCTCGCCCGTCAGATACCCCTCG
>CAYPYM010000734.1:0-2039 GCA_964414435.1 uncultured Ignavibacteriales bacterium
ATTTGTCGACATCAAAGAGAATCCCCGATCCGAAGGTGATCTTGATACCTTCGCCGACCCGCTCGACCCGGGCGTTCTGCAGATCGCGCTGCATTTCCTCGGCCTGCTTGTCCATGTAGTTGCCGATATAGGCGCCCGCAGCGCCGCCAACCGCCGCGCCGATAATGGCGCCGACCGCCGTATTACCTGCCTCCTTGCCGATCAGGCCCCCGACCACCGCGCCCGCGCCGGCGCCGATCAGCGCGCCGCGATCGCGTTTCTTCGTACCGCAGCCGGTCATACCGGCCACCAGAAGGCCGCAGAGGGCCAGGATAAGCGTCTTTTTCAGCATACAATACTCCCTATCATTTGGCTGTTATGGTCGTGCGCTTGCAAAGGAAATAAAGCCGCAATCACCCTATGTATATCACTCTCGGGCGGGCCATGCAACTTTCAATTTGATCGGACTCGCACCTTCATTCTTTAATTTTTTCGCCCCCGGAGCGAGTAACTGCCGTACTGGCAACCCATCGGCCAGTTCGGCATGTCTGTGATGTCTATATGACATGTCAACTATGTCAGTGTGGCAGTAATTCTCCGTAGGCCTGGAGCCGCGAATGCATCTGCGTTGCAGCTCAACGGCTTACGTTGTTTGGCACGGCGTTTGTTTATTATCAGGGCACATGACGAAGAAAAGTCAACAAAATCGATAGGTCCAAAGGAGGAACCAAAAATGAGAAGCCTGATGATCCACCCCAACCGGATAGCCCGCGAGCTCGACAACATGTTCAGCAACATGTGGAACGGTCCGAGCCTGGGCACGCAGTACGACTGCGACTTCATGCCGCGCGTTAACATCCGCGAGTCCAAGGACGACGTCGTCCTGACCTTCGAGGTCCCCGGCATGAAGAAGGAAGACATCAAGGTCACGGTCAAGGAAAACGTCCTGACCGTATCCGGCGAACGCAAGGAAGTGGTCGAGGAGAACGACCAGAAGTGGGTGCGCAACGAGATCCTGACCGGCTCGTTCAGCCGCTCCTTCACCCTTCCCGAGTCGGTTGATACCGACAAGATTACCGCCGACTACAAGCAGGGCCTGCTTGAGGTCAAGCTGGCCAAGAAGGAAGCGGTAAAACCGAAGGAAATCGAAGTCAGCGTCGCGTAAAGCAAGCCATTGCCCGACCGGTGTACGCCGGTTCGATTCTCCCGAGATACAGAAGGCCGGTCGGAGACGACCGGCCTTTTTACTGAAGACGAAAGGAAAGGAAGTTAACGATATGAGCAAAATCATCGGCATCGATCTCGGCACCACCAACAGCGTCGTCGCCATCATCGAGGGCGGCGAACCGGTCGTGATCCCCAACAGCGAAGGGGGACGCACGACACCGTCGGTGGTCGCGATCGACAAAAGCGGCGAACGCCTCGTCGGCACCGTGGCCAAGCGCCAGGCGGTGACCAACCCGCTGAACACCGTCTTCTCGGCCAAGCGGCTGATCGGCCGGCAATTCGACGAGGTCGCCTCGGAAATCAGGAACTTCCCCTACAAGGTGAAGAAGGGGACGAACGGCGAACCGACAATCGAGATGTCCGGCAAAGACTACGCCCCGGCCCAGATCTCGTCCATGGTCCTCGCCAAGATGAAAAAGACCGCCGAAGAGTATCTCGGCCACGCCGTCAGGGAAGCCGTCATCACCGTCCCGGCCTACTTCAACGACTCGCAGCGCCAGGCCACCAAAGACGCCGGCCGGATCGCCGGTCTCGACGTCAAGCGGATCATCAACGAGCCGACCGCGGCGGCGCTCGCCTACGGGCTCGACAAGAAGAAGACCGGCAAGGTCGCCGTATTCGATCTCGGCGGCGGCACCTTCGATATCTCGATCCTGGAACTGTCCGACGGCGTCTTCGAGGTCCTCTCGACCAACGGCGACACCCATCTCGGCGGCGACGATTTCGACAAGCGCATCATCGACTGGATCGCGGAGGAGTTCAAAAAGTCAAACGGCATCGACCTGCGCAACGACCGCATGGCGCTCCAGCGGCTCAAGGAAGCGGCGGAGAAG
>CAYPYM010000735.1:0-2037 GCA_964414435.1 uncultured Ignavibacteriales bacterium
AAGACCGACTTCACCCTCGGCTCCGGCTGTCTCTCGGCCGGCCTGCTGCTCGATTTCGGCGGTGACGATCGCTACGATGCTAAATCGTTCGGGATCGGCTCCGGCTTCTTCGGCTTCGGGCTCGTCTACGACGCTTCGGGCGACGACATCTACGATGGCGACACATTTGTCGAGGGTGCCGGGACCTTCGGCATGGGTCTGCTGATCGACGAGAGCGGGCGCGACATCTACAACGCCGCCCTCTATGCCCAGGGCCTCGGCTTCACCGAGGGGATGGGCATCATCTACGATATCGACGGCTCCGACAGCTACTACGCCGGCGGTAAATACAAAGATATCCTGCGGTACGAGGACCACTATCTCTCGATGTCGCAGGGGTTCGGCTACGGCCTCCGCCCGACCATGTCGGGCGGGATCGGCGCGATTATCGACAAGGCCGGCAACGACGTCTACTACAGCGACATCTTCGGCCAGGCGGCCTCGTACTGGTGGTCGCTCGGCATCATCTACGATTCGCTCGGCAACGACAACTATCAGTCGTTCCAGTATGCCCAGGGGTGCGGCACCCACATGACCCTCGGGGCGCTGATCGACGACTACGGCAACGACGTCTATTCGGGCAAGGGGCTGATGCAGGGAGTCGGACACGACTACTCGTGCGGCCTGATCCTCGATCGTCACGGCAACGACACCTACACCGCCTATGACCTGTCGCAGGCGGCCGGGTCGGCCAACGGCGCCGGGGTGTTGATCGACGGCGAGGGGGACGACCGGTACTTCATCAAAGACACGGTCAACACCCACGGCTACGGCAATCCGCGCCGTGATTTCGGCTCGATCGGCCTGTTTATCGACCTCGGCGGGGCGGACCAGTACACCGGCCAGGGCCACAACAATTTCTTCTGGAAGACCGATTCCCGGTGGGGCGGCGGCATGGATGTCGAACTCAATCCGCCCGATTCAACCCGGGAGGAGGGGGGCAAGTGAACAAGATATTGGTTCTTATCGGCGCGTGCCTCCTCGGCACCTTCGGCGGCCGGGCTTCGGCGCAGGAAGACGGCGATCTCAAGCGGAAGATCGACTCGTTATTTGTGATAGCGTCCTCGGGCGAGGTCAAGTATCGTGATATGAACGGCCCGGCGATGGATTCAATCGCGGCGCTCGGTGCGCCGGCGGTGCCGTACCTGGTCGACAAATTCACGACCAAATCGGCGCGGGAGCGCTGGACGATCATCTGGACCTTGCAGCGGATCGGCTCAGCCGCCGTACCATATCTGGTCGAGTCGCTGGGTCGCCCCGATCCGCTCGTGGTCGAACGGGTCTGCTGGGCGCTCGGCGACATCAAGGATTCCGCCGCGACCGGTCCCCTCATGGCGGTCGCCGACAACCCGCGCTGGCAGGTTCGCGACCAGGCGGTCGGCGCGCTGGGCAAAATCGGCAGCAAACGGGCCGATGATGTCGTCATGCGCGCCCTGAGCGACACGATCGGGCAGGTGCGCAAGTCGGCGGTCGTCTCCTGCGGGCAGTTGGCCGTGTTCGAGGCGATCCCGAATCTGGTGCACGTGCTCGGCGACGATTTCTACGGCGCGCGGCTCATGGCCGACATTTCGCTGTTCAAGCTCGATACCGCGACCGTGATCGAGACCCTGGTCGATTCGCTGAACACCGACAACGACGTCACCGGCGCCCAGATATGTTACATGCTCGGCCGCTACGCGACCGACACGGCCTTCGCGATTCTCCGGAACGCGGCGCTTAATTCGCGCAATCCGGAACGTCGCGCCCACGCCGCGGTGGCGATTATCCTGGCCGACCCGGACAACACTCGCGGCTACCGCGAGGAAATCCTCAACGCCCAGGACGATCGCTGGACGCGTTTGAAAGTAGAGTCCGCCATTTATACTGCACGGCATGTCCAAAAGGAGCCTACACAATAAGCTGGATTCGATCCGGCGCCACGTAGTCACCGACAGCCCGCCACCCGACCCCGAGGTGCGCCTGCCGGAGCGGTATCGCTCGATGGCCGAGCGGCTCGGC
>CAYPYM010000736.1:0-2033 GCA_964414435.1 uncultured Ignavibacteriales bacterium
GACCGTTCTTGATCGCGATAAACCCGGCCAGCAGCAACAACGCGCTCAAGCCGTTGAGCGCGGCGTTCAGTCCGGGCAGGTCGGTGACCGTCATAGTTTGCCTTCGAGCAGCTCCCGCAGGTGGTTCTTGAGCACCATGACCGCGGCCGGGTCGGTCCCGCCGTAGTACGCCCGGATCTGCCCCTTGGGATCGACCAGCGCGAACCGGGTCGAGTGGTTGCCGGGGAGGTCATCGGCCGGGAGCATGAAATAGTCGCGGCAAACATGCGCGATCGAGTCTTTCGGACCGGTCAAAAACACCCAGCGGTGGTCGTCGACTCCGAACCGATCGGCGTATTCGGCCAGGGTCGCGACGCTGTCCACCTCCGGATCGACCGAGAACGATACGAACTGCACCTTGTCGGTCCCGGCGAACGCCCGGTACAGATCGGCGATATGCGCGTTCATGGTCGGGCAGGGGCCGTGACAACTGGTGAAGAAGAAATCGACCACGCTGTACTTGCCGAGCATGTCTTTATTGGTGAAGGTATCGCCGTATTGATCGGTGAACGAAAACTCCCCGACCTGGCCGAGCACGGGCAGCTCGGTGCGGGCTTTGTGGGCCTCATAGAGCACGACACCCGCGACCGAACCGAGCACGACCGCGATCACGAGGCCGATTACAATGATGCGACTCATCATGCCGCTACCTCCAGTCCCATCGGCTGACGGCTGCGCCGCGCCGCGGAAAACACAATTAGCAGGGTCCCGACAAACAGGCTGGCGATCCACAGATGAAAGACCTGCACCAGCGCGGGGACACCGAGGAAGATGAAGCTCAGGCCGGAGAGGATCTGGAGCCCGACCAGGATCATCGCCCAGACCATCGCCTGGCGCACCATGCGGGTCAAGCGGCGGCTCTTCCTGAGCACCATGCGGCCGGCCACCCAGGTCGCGACCGCCACGATCAGCCCGAGCGTCATGTGGATATGGCTGATGCCGCCGATCTTGAGCACCCACTGCGTGGCCGAATCGAGCGGGTACAGATCGCGCATCTTCTCAAGACCCTCCCGCATCTGCGTGCCGAGAATGACCTGCACGATCGCGGCCGCCCAGAGAATGGTCAGCCAGCGCGGCCCGCTCGGCGGGAGATAGTTGTCGCCCTGTTCGTTCGGGTGCTCATGGTAATACGCCTGCTGGGTGACCCAGATGAGCAGACTGACTATGACCAGCGCCAGCACGGCATGGACCGTCACCACCGCCGGCTGCAACTCCGACGAAATCACGACACTCCCCTGCCAGCCCTGGAACGCGGTCAACAGCCCGGCGGCGACCGCCGGCCAGAGGATGCGCGGCGCCTTGCGGGCGTAGATCAGCGCCATGGCCGCCGTGATCGCGATCAGAATACCGACCGACACACCGCAGAGGCGGTTGATGTATTCGATCCACGCGAGGGTAAAATTGAAGCGTGACGGATCCATGGTCGACGGCAACTGGGAAACATCGGTCGGCGGGATCCACCGGCCGAAACACTTCGGCCAGTCGGGGCAGCCGAGCCCGGCGCCGGAGACGCGGACAAGGCCGCCGATAAAGATCAGAATATAGGTGGCGACAGTCGAGACCAGCGCTATCTTCTGCAGCGATTTCATATCTTCTTGCGCTCCTGTGACAGAGTCCGCGCGTCACAACGACGCGCACCCGGATGGTACTCTCATTCGATAGTACTCAGCACGGTGATACGGCGCAAGAGTTTAATGTTCGGCCGGGAGTGCCGCGGCGGTCGAGTCGGCGGGCGTGGAAGCCAGCGAATCGGCCACCATGCCGCCGAGGCTGTCGGCGAGCGTTGAATCGGGAGCCGCCTGCTGGCGGTAAATCACGGCCGGGTAGAGTTCTTCGGCCTTTTCCGGGTCGACATCACCGCGGGTCATCGTATCGAACATGGTCAGCACGATAAACACGGCGAGGAGGACGATCGCGGTGAGGAAGGCGACCAAGTACACCTTGTTGTCGTACTTGAGGTGCATAAAGAACAGCACCACAAGGGACCCCTTCAG
>CAYPYM010000737.1:0-2029 GCA_964414435.1 uncultured Ignavibacteriales bacterium
CGACCGAGGTCAATTCAAGAACTTTCCGGCAATATGCCGACAGGGCAACGGACGATCGGGCCGTATTCCCGTTCGCAGCCCGCTCTTTCGGGTATAACAAGGGCGGGCCGGGGATCGCAACGAGCCCGAACTGCAGCTTGCCAAAAGAGGGAGGGGAGCACATATTGACGAACATGCGGCCACACGCCGCGCTGTTGAATGCCGATGAAAACACCACACACCACCTCTCGCACACTCATCACCCGGTTGGCTCTGGGACTCGTCGCAGTCGCCTCGCTGATCGTGCTCGGCCTGCAGATTGCCCGGCTCTACTTTGTGACCGACGACGCCTTCATTTCTTTCCGGTATGCCCGGAATCTCGTCGAGGGCCACGGCCTGGTGTATAACATCGGCGAGCGAGTCGAGGGTTACAGCAACTTCCTCTGGACGATCTGGAGTGCGGTCGGTCATTTTTTCGGCGCGGAGCCGGTGCTGTGGGCGAACGTCTCCTCGATCCTGCTCACCGCTGTGCTGCTGCTGCTGGTTGTCCGAGTCGCCCGCAATCATATGACCGCAACCGTGGACCCGTGGCTGGTCGCGGTGCTGGCAATCGTCTATCTCGGGGTCGACCGCTCGTTCGCCGTGTGGGCGACCGGCGGTCTGGAGACGCGGCTGTCCACCCTGCTGCTGTTCGCGGCCATTGCGACCTCGCCCCTGTTTTATCCCGACCGCTCGCGTCTGCGGTTGTCGTCGCTCCTGTTCGGTCTCGCGATTCTCACCCGGATGGAAGCGTATCTGTTTTTCGGACTCACGACCGTGCTGGTTGTGGCCCTGCCGCGCGGCTTCCGCTCATGGCGATGGCGCGACTACGCCGACTGGCTGCTGCCGTTCGCCATCATCGCGGCCGCCCATCTGATTTTCCGGCTGCTCTACTACGGTTACCCCGTTCCCAACACCGCCTATGCCAAGGTGACCGGAGCCAATTTCGCCATGGGCTGGAAATACCTGCTCGCCTTCTTCCTGGAATATCACCTGTGGCTGCTCGCCCCCTTGATCGTGATCGGTCTGGTCGCCAAACAGAAGGATGCCGATGATTGGATTCATGCCCGACCGCTTCTGCCGGTGTTCCTGATGTTTCTCCCGTACCTGTTCTATCTCGCGTATATCGGCGGTGATCACTTCGAATTCCGTCAGCTCGATCCGATCCTGCCGTTCCTCGCGCTCGCGATCGGATCAGGAACCGCCGCCGTGGTAGGCTGGCTGCGCCGCCCGGTTGCCCGCGTGGCGGCGGCTGCGGCCTTGATCGCTCTGGTGGTTGCGGCTACGACCGTGATCCCGTGGCTCGGCGCTAAAGGCATGCCCGACCGCTATCAGGTCGCCTCGACCCCGACAATCGACCCGGCCGATTATCCCGCCCTTCGGGCGATTCCCGGATATGCGCGTTACCTGCGCCTCTATAACGACACGTACCATGATCTCACGTGGCACCTCGATGCTATCCGCGCGGAGGAGCATCGCTTCTTCCTCGCCAAGGTGAGACAGCAGGCGCAGCTCTTGAACAACTACCTCGACAGCGGTCTGATCGATCGCAAGGCGTCACTGAGTCTGATTTGTATCGGGGCGATTCCGTATTACACCCGGCTGGAGACGATCGACTACAACGGCCTCACCGACACGCACGTCGCGCACTCGGCACCGTCGGTCACGCACAACTTCGGGCGGCGCCTGATCGCGCACGAGAAGAATGCCGACTGGGCCTACCTGATGCAGCGTCACGTGGATTACATTTTCAGCATCGGGTGGGGCTTCTTCACCGATGAATTCCCCCTGCCGATCACGCAGCCCGATAGCTATATCGTCCATCTGCCCGATCGCTGGATGGCGTTCCGCACGGCGATGAGTGAAGCCGACGTGCGGGCGAAATTCGGTCAATACCCGATCTGGTATCGGGCGAAGAACAATGCGGTGCGGCAAATCACCGCCGGAACGACTGCTCCCGCCGACGTTTCGTGAGTGACGACGGGCGCGCTCCGTTTCAGGCGCTTCCCGC
>CAYPYM010000738.1:0-2023 GCA_964414435.1 uncultured Ignavibacteriales bacterium
CGTCCACCAAGAACCCACGCCTAAATAGAGGAACGGAGCGGAAGCAAAAACAAAAGCAGCAAACAAGAGAACCTTGCGTCTGCCGAAGTTGTCTGAGAGTGAGGCTGCAGGTAAGCTGATGAGTATCCCGGGAATAGTCGATGCAGAGGCTACGATCCCTAACAAGCCGTCGGGTGTTCCAAGGCTGGTGGCGAAGGGTTTTAGAACAGGATTTTTTGACATGGTTGAGCTTAGAATCGCAAATAAACCCATTATGCAAATTACAAAAAAGAACGCTTTTATTGTCCATTTAGGTCTAAACATGCATAACCAAAAGTAAGCTTGGACAGGGGCTATTTTTTGTTTGCTGAAATGATGAAAGGAACTTGTTTATTAATCCTGTTTTCATTTCTTTTAAGAATTAACTGCTGAAGGCAATACATTGAGCCTTGCTACAAGAATTCGGCGAAATGAGTATATCAAATCAGCAATCGTAATTGCTATAATCGTTGGTTTAGTTTTAGGGTTTTTCTTCGGTTTGCAGTTAGTTCTCGGTACTGGAGTTCCTGTTAGAGTTGTGGAAAGTGGCAGTATGTGTGTTCCCTTCGACGGTGCCTGTGATGGCTGGAGCCATCCTTTTGACCGCACTTTACATGTAGGCGACATAATAATCATACAACAAATAAACCCCGCCGACCTCAACACTAACTATCCAAACAGCGACATCATCGTCTACGAAAACCCAACTGACCTAACAGCTACGCCTATTGTTCACCGTATAGTAGTAACCTATGAAGTCAACGGCACGCTATACTTCCAAACCAAAGGCGACGGTAACGGTGACAAGTGGCCAACGATTCCTTTACCTCAAGAATATGATTCTCGCACCCTTTGGAGCAGTGGGCAAGGCGTTCCCCAAGATCTTGTGATAGGTAAGGTGATTATGCGTATTCCGTACTTTGGATGGGTTACTCTTTTCCTTAGGAATAATCAGTGGGGTCTGCCAGTGATTATTGGTCTTATAATGTTGCTTGTGATTATTGAGTTCATAATTCCCATAATCAGGGGTAATAAAGGTAAACCTAAACAAGAGACAGAAAAATAACTCTCGAGCTTAAAATTTACCTTATTAGTTTGGTGGCGGATTCCTTTAATTTTGCTTAAACTTTTTTACGAAGCATCGGAAACATTTTATATCCAATAACCTAATCTTTAATGTATTTTAAGGTGGAAAATCTTGGCTTCTCAAAAACTTTTAGACTTTTTGAATAAAGGCATTGCACGTGAGCTCCAAGTCAGTATACAATATATGTGGCAACACGTACAAGTTACAGGAACAGACGGCGTCATCGTGGAAGATATTTTCCGTAAAACAGCCATTGCCGAAATGAAACATGCCGAGCGTCTGGCGGAACGTCTAGACTACCTCAATGGCGTAGCTATCACCAAACCTGACCCAATCTTTGTAGGCGGTAGCCTTATCGAAATGCTCAAACAAGACGAGCAGAACGAAGAGGAGGCAATCACTCTCTACAAACAGGCAATTCAGGTTGCAGCAGAAGAAGGAGATTATACTACACGGAGAATGCTGGAGGAAATCCTCTCTGAGGAAGAAGATCACATCAATACATTTGGCAAACTCCTCGTTGGTATGACTGAACCATTCACGCAACCTGGGACATCACAGATAGAATAGTGCACAAAAAGAAGCTGTTCTGTTGCTTTTATCAATATTACAAACGTCTTGCTTTTTATCGGCTTTTCTCCTATAGATCAGTCCTATTTGCGATTCTAGCTACCCTTAGAACGCAGAAATTAGAGTTTGTTTTGTCTGAAAAAGTTGAAGAAAACTGGAAAATCTGCTTAACGGAGTTTCATTAAAACCATTTCTGCTGCTAAAACCATGGGCTCCCATGTTTCGCAGAGTGGCGGTGCATAAGCTGTATCGGCCTTGGCGAGTTCACGAACTGTCATGCCTTTTTGAATTGCAAAGCTGAGTCAGTTAATCCGTTGGGTAACTTCTTCGCCGCCTCTGACTTGTCCG
>CAYPYM010000739.1:0-2021 GCA_964414435.1 uncultured Ignavibacteriales bacterium
GTTTTTCCCCGAAAATGCGGTCGAGTTTTTCATCAGCTACTATGACTACTACCAGCCCGAGGCCTACCTGCCGACCACCGACACCTACATTGAGAAGGACACGCAGGTCAACGAGGATATCGACAAGCTCCGTCTCCGCGCGACCGCCTCGCTGCTGGAACGCAGCGACGTGATCATTGTCGCCTCGGTCTCGTGCATCTACGGCCTCGGTTCGCCGGTTGAATACAAAAAGCAGTATGTCCCGCTACGGCGGGGTGATCAGGTCGACCGCGACGACGTCATTCGGCGGCTGATCAGCATCCACTACAACCGCAACGATATCGATTTCTCGCGGGGGAATTTCCGGGTGCGGGGCGACACGGTCGAACTCATCCCGGCCTACCACGAACACGCCATGCGCATCGAGTTTTTCGGCGACGAGGTTGAACGGATTACCGAGATCGACCCGCTCACCGGTGAGATCCTGAAGGAGCGCGACTATATCGCGATTTATCCGGCCAAGCACTTTATCACCTCGCCCGACCAGCTCAAGACCGCGATCACGGCGATCGAGGAGGAACTGAAAGCGCGGCTGGAGGAGTTCCGCTCGCAAAACAAGCTCCTCGAGGCCCAGCGGCTCGAAATGCGCACCAAGTACGATCTGGAGATGCTGAAGGAAATCGGCTACTGCTCCGGGGTCGAAAACTACTCGCGGCACCTCTCCGGGCGCAAGGAGGGCGAGCGGCCGTTCACCCTGATCGATTTCTTCCCCGACGATTTCCTGACCATTATCGACGAATCCCACCAGACCCTGCCCCAGGTGCGCGGGATGTACCACGGCGACCGCAGCCGGAAGGAAATTCTCGTCGAACACGGCTTCCGGCTGCCCTCGGCGCTCGACAACCGCCCGCTCTATTTCAGCGAGTTCGAGCAGTTGATTCGGAACCGCATCTACGTCTCGGCCACGCCGGCCGACTACGAGCTGGAGAAGTGCGAGGGCGTGGTGGTCGAGCAGGTGATTCGCCCGACCGGTCTGCTCGATCCGACAATCGAGGTGCGGCCGCTCGGGACGCAGGTCGACGACCTGCTCGAGGAGACCCGGAAGTGCAGCGCCAGCGGCGAGCGGGTGCTCGTGACGACGCTGACCAAGCGGATGGCCGAAGACCTCACCGACTATATGGAGAAGCTGGGACTGCGCGTGCGCTATTTGCATTCCGAGATCGACGCGATCGACCGCACCGGTATCATCCGGGACTTGCGGCTGGCCGAATTCGATGTCCTGGTCGGCGTGAACCTGCTCCGTGAAGGGCTCGACCTGCCCGAGGTCTCGCTGGTGGCGATTCTCGACGCCGACAAGGAAGGCTTTCTCCGGTCGGCCCGATCGCTGATCCAGACCGCCGGTCGCGCCGCCCGCAACAAGAACGGCCGGGTGATTCTCTACGGCGACAAGATCACCGACTCGATGCGTATCACGATGGAGGAGACCGAGCGCCGCCGCGAGAAGCAGCTCGCCTACAACACCGAACACAATATCGATCCGGAGACGATTTTCAAGACGCGCGAGGAGATCCTCCGCTCGACTCAGTTCGCCGACACCAGGACGGTTGAGGAGCAGAAATTCGAGAAGCCGTCCGGATTCACCAATATGTCGCTCGAAGACCAGCTTGCCTTTATGCTTCAGGCGATGAAGCGGGCCGCCGACAATCTCGATTTCGAGACGGCGATGGTCATCCGCGACGAGATCAACGAGATGAAACAGCGGGCCGCCGCCAACCGCAAAGCGAGGAAGAAGAAATGACCCGACCCCTGGTGTGCTTAGCGGCCGCCGCGCTGCTCGTCGGCGCGATCATGGTCGCCGGCGGCTGCAGCGAAAAGGACGTCCCGTACGTCATCGACAACGAAATCATCACGCAGTACATGGCCCACTCGCCCGATGCCCGCGATCTCTTTCGCCGCGACAGTCTCGTGCTTCCCGACCAATTCACGGTGCCGCAGGACAGCGCCGTGTACAAGTTCGTGGTCGATTCGACGAGACGATACAC
>CAYPYM010000740.1:0-2016 GCA_964414435.1 uncultured Ignavibacteriales bacterium
GCCGCCTCCCTCCCGCAGGCGCAACGATTTTCTCCAGTCGACCGCACGTACGCCGCGATGGAGTGGTTTGCCCTCCTCCTGAGTTGGCTGGAGAGTCTTTCCTGCCGGGTTGTCAATCGACCCTCGCCGCTCGGATTGGGCGCGCACAGTCGCACCGACGAACTCTGGCGCATCATGGCGGCCGAGTCCGGCCTGCCGGTTGCGCCGCTTACCCGAACCACTGACCCCCGGCGACAGACGCCGGCACCGGGAACGCCGTTCCCGTCGGCTAATCAACCGCACCCTCACGAGGAGCTGTTGTCATCGACGCTCGCTCTGGGAAGATCGAGTCGCGGACCGCTTGCCGGGCGGTACGGTCCCGCGATCAGGGCGTTTCAGGCGCGGACCGGTCTTGAAATCTCGCAGTTTCTGTGCACTCAGCACGACGGTCAACCCGCCGTCACGTGTGTCCGGCCAATCCCCGAGCTCATTTCGCAGTCGGACATCGATGCCCTCGCCCATTACCTGTTGGGCAGGTGCGACCGGGAGGAACCCAGATGATTCTGCTCACCGGCATTCCCTCCGAGCCGCCTCTGGCGCTCGTGACACGCGCCGCCGAAGCGCTCTCGGTGCCGTTCATATTGTTCAATCAGCGTCTTGCCGCCCACGAGGACTTCTCACTTCTTGTCGAGCCAAACGGCCGCGGAACGGAAGTCCGGAGGGAGGTGAGAATCGCTTCGTGCGACTATGACATCAACGATTTTTCCGGAATCTACGTGCGCCTGACCGACCACCAGTCCCTGCCCGAACTGACGCCGAACAGCCCGGCACGGGTGGAACCGTGGGCGGCCCGGAAAATAGAACTCGCCCATGAATTGCTCAACGTGATGCTCGAGTGCACGACCGCCCGGATCATGAATCGGCCGTCGGCGATGGCCTCAAACATCTCGAAACCCTACCAGGCCCAACTTATCGGCAAAGTCGGCCTCGCCACGCCGGATACGCTCATCACCAACGACCCTGACGAGGTCCTGAAGTTCCAGGCCGAATACGGCCGGATCGTGTACAAGTCGGTCAGTTCGGTACGGTCCATTGTCCGGGAGCTCACCGGTCCCGACCGGTCCCTGCTCGAGCGGGTGCACGCTCTGCCGACTCAGTTTCAGGCTCTCATTGACGGCACCGATATCAGGGTGCACGTTGCCGGCGACGTACTGTTCGCGACCGAGGTCGACTGCACGGGGGTAGACTACCGCTATGCCCGGCGTGACGGACTCGAGGCAACCCTTTCCCCCTGCACGCTGCCGCCCGAGATCGAACAGGCCTGCTTCGCGCTGTCAGAGGCGCTGTCTCTTCCGCTTTGCGGAATCGACTTGCGCCGCACCCCGCAGGAACAGTACTATTGTTTTGAGGCTAATCCGTGCCCCGGCTACAGTTACTATCAGGAGCAAACGGGACAGGACATTGCGCAGGCGATCGTGCGCTGGCTGGAATACGGCTCTGCGCGTGACTAACCCCGGGCGGGGCGTTCGATCGGGGAAGCAGTATGGAAATTCAAGAAAACTGGACCGCTATCGTGGGACGTGTCGTGACTGTCGAACCGTCGTCGAAATATCACGACCACATGTCTCTTGAGGTCACGCTGGTCTCGGCAGACGGCGTCGACGGATTCGCGAACTTCGTCAAAGCGCAGGCCGGTGACCGCCTGTCCCTGCTTGTCGAGCGGCGGCTGCCCGTCTTGCGGGACATCCAGCCCGGTCGAGTCGTAAAGGCCCGCATACGCATGGCGCGTCCCGGCATCTATTTCGTGCACCGCGACCACGTGTCCGTGTCCGACTGATTGTCCCATTCGGTCCGGAGAGGACGCGCATCCTGGATCGAACGGCTGGGCAACTTCCGATTAGCAGAGAGACGGGTCTGTCAACACCCGAGATTGGCGGGGTCCAACGAAAAAACTCCTGAAGTCATTTCACTTCAGGAGCTTGAATTTGGTGGCGGGGGGAGGATTTGAACCTCCGACCTTCGGGTTATGAGCCCGAC
>CAYPYM010000741.1:0-2016 GCA_964414435.1 uncultured Ignavibacteriales bacterium
CGGTCATAACCCTGCTCGGCCTGTCGCTGCCGGGTTTGATCGGCGGGAGCTTCAGGACGCCGCCAACGAAACCCCGGAGAAAGGCGTGAGTCGTTTTGGAGACGTCTCCAAAGAGCAGATTCTGAAGAGTACCCTGCTCCAGACTCTGTAAGATGACGCGTTCGAATGTATCCTCCGGGTAGTAGACCCTCCGGCCACGGCTTACCAGCTTCAGCGACTCACTCGGACATTGCAATGCACATACACCGCAGCCCAGACAAAGAGACTCATTCACGACCGGACAGGCGCCATCCTCGGCTTCGTCAATTGCGTTTATCGGACAGGCTTTGACGCAATCCCCGCATTCCAGACATTCGTCGGCATTGACACGCGCGATGTAGTTCGAGCTTACGACCACATTGGGAAAACCCAGGCGGCTGATGCCAAGCAGGACATTGCAGCAACAACCGCAGCAGTGACAGATGAATGAGACGTCCTGGCGGACATTGTCGGCGCACAGAACGAGTCCGTTCGCTCTTGATCTATCAAGATTCTCGAGCATCTCCGACCGTGTCACTTCCTTCGCCATACCGTGTCTTACAAGCGTCTCTGCTGCGCCGTCAAAACTCGAACAGGTTTCAAGCGGGTTGTCGCAACGCTTCTCCCCCAGGTGCAGTTTCTCATGTCGGCAGGAACAGATTCCAATTGCCAGCTTCTTTGCGTTCTCGATAATACTCGATGCTCTTTCGTAATCCAGAATCTCCACAACGCATGATTCATCGACGGATTCTTCATGCGGGAGTGTCCTCAATGGCAGTATTGACTGACCCTTCCCAAGATTGGCCCGGAAGAATGCATCGTCCTCCAGCAAGTAGGAGTGGAACAGGCGAGCCCACTCGCGCGTATTCAACTCCCCCCGCGTCCGCATCATGGTGAATTCGAATATCCCGATTATGAGCGGCGAGACCGTATAGTGGTACTGCTCGTTGGCCCAGATATCCATCACGAGTCCCTTGTCGCAGAGACCGTCAAGAACAGCTTGCAGCCGGGGTTCATTTAATCGAGTGCAGCGCACAATCTGCTCATAGGTTGACAGGCCGTATGGCATTTCTACCACCAGCTGAACTTCTTCGGCCGAGTAGAGTTCTTTTGGGATGGCGTAGAGTTTGTCGTTCCAGGGGGCCCGGGCCGTCAGGCCGTCGATCTTTCGACCGAGCTTGCGATACAGATCCTTTCCTGCCAGGTGACCCATACACTGACCTTTGACGGCGCCGTTTCGGGAGATAGGTTCTCTTGCTATCGAAATATAACCTGCCTCATGGAAGAAGCCCAACGGCAACGTTGCCGCAGGGCTTTCCAGGAATCAAGCCGGGCCTTGTTGGATGAGTTTCACAACCGGGAAACGCCGCGACCTGTCTGGACCCGCCGGCGTCGAACATCGCCGCCGCAACAGCGCCGCCCGATCCGGGCCAAAAGAAAGGAGGAGGCGAAGGCCTCCTCCCTTTCCCGGCAAGTGCCGTATTCAATCAGCACGGGAGCGCACCTCCGCTCTTCGGTCCGTCCGGCTACTGACAATCGACATCGAACTGCGATTCGTCCCAGCAGCTCCTGACTCCGTCCTTGTAGTCCGGCCACTCAATGCTGCCCGAGCCGTCGGGGTACCAGATGATCGTGCCGGTATCGGCGTTCGGGGCGCTGTGGAACTCGACCATCGACATATCGGGCCCTTCTTCAAACACGAGCGTGCTTCCCTCCTCCGTGTCGCCGGGTTTGTTGATGAGGAGGGCAAGGCGCTGGTCGTTGCGGCCGTTGTTGCGCCAGTCGATACGTACACACGGGATCCCCGGGGTGCTTTCCTGGTTCCCGGCCAGGGCAGTCGCTGCGCTTGATTCGGGCTCGTAAAACTGCCAGTACCCCGACCGCTCATCGTACTTCACCTCGCCGGCGAACCACATGAAGTGATCGAGCAGCAGGGCCGGATCGTTGCTCGACACTTCCATGCTCCACGCGACGGTCGTATCCCCGCGTTTCCCCCTG
>CAYPYM010000742.1:0-2012 GCA_964414435.1 uncultured Ignavibacteriales bacterium
CTGTCCGCCACGATGGTGGTGGCGCTGGTACACTCCTCGGTTGCCGCCGGGGACGGGTCGCCCGCGCTCACGAACATCACCACGGCTTTCCGCCCGTCCCGGCGGCACTCCGTGAAGATCCTGTCGATTCGGTTCACTGTTCGGTCCTCCTGGAACTACCAATCCAGTTCGAACTACTACAACCAGTCGAGCAATATCGGTGAGATTCTCAACCGCCAGCTGACGTCGCGGGCCAACTTCTCCAAACAATTCGGCAAGAGCACGTCCCTCTCGGGAAACGTCTCACACACCATGAATCTCGACGACGGCTCCCGCACCGACCAGTTGCCATATCTGTCCCTGCGCCTGCCCCTGATTCGGCCCTTCGGATCCGGCAGCCGCAACGCCGCCGGCGAGTTGAAAACGCACTGGTGGAATGATTTCAAGATCACCTACAGCCCGGAGGCGACAAACTACTACAATCGCGTCATGATCGATTCGTTCTTTGTGGTCGGAGTGGATACGCTGATCGACTCGACCGTTACTCCTTTCGATACGACCTACTCCGACGTAGTCGACACCGTGTCGTATCCGTCGAGGCGAGAATACGTCCGGATCAATCACAATCCGAGCCTCAGCCTGCCGACGATCCGCCTCGGCAACTACCTGATCGCCACACCGAGTTTCCGGTATCAGGAAACCTGGTTCAAAATCTTCGAGACCGATCAGTCGCTGGCGGCCGGAATCGATGCCGGCACGGCCTACCGCACCTACAGCTACGGCGCCGGCATATCAGCCAACACCAGTCTCTATGGCACGGTCTATCCCCACCTGTTCGGCATCGTCGGCCTCAGACACGTGATGACTCCGGTGATCGGATATTCGTGGTCGCCCGAGATCAACCGCCATCCCGAAGTCCGGGCCTACGCCGGCGGCGGTGCCGCCAGCAGCAAAAGTTCGGCTTTCAGTTTCTCGCTCAAAAACGTCTTTCAGGCCAAGCTCGGCTCGGAGGGGAACGAACGGAATGTCGAACTGCTTAACCTGAATTCATCCTTCAGTTATGACTTCGAGCGTGACTTCCGGCCGTTGTCCCAGATGTCGACGACTTTCAGCACCAGTACCCTCCCGGGAATCAGTCTGGGCGGAAGCATGACCCATGCTTTTTATGATCCGCGCGATGCCACCGCCGACAAGCCGCGACTGTTCAATCCCTGGCTGATGTCGTTCAGCGTCAACGCCAGTTTCTCCGTCGCCGGTCAGACATTCTTTTTCACCGATGCTCCCGGCCTGCCGATGGGGGCCGACTCGGCCCAGCAACTGGCGCAGCAGACACCGCTGGCTCACGGGGGCGCCCGGCGCGGCTGGAACCTGAGCGTGCGCTACAATTACTCCGAGAGCGGCATGTACACGGGCAGCTACTACAAGCGGCATTTCGCCAGCTTCACTCTCGGTTTCAGCCTGACGCCGGTGACCTCGGTCACCTGGCAGCAGGACTACAACTTCGTGGAAGGCAAGGCACTCTACTCGAGCATCAATATTACCCGAACGCTACATTGCTGGACCGGCTCGATCTACTGGGTGCCGATCGGACCGAACCGCGGGTTTGGCTTCAAGCTGTTCGTGACCGACCTCGACGCGATCAAGATCGACAGCGGCTACGATTCGTTCCTCGGCACCGATGTGCTCAATCGCGCCAGTTACTGATCTTCAAAGGGCGAAAAACCGCTAAATTAAGCCTTTTTCACCGGATTTTTGTTGACAGTCATTTTCAATTGGTCTTTTATCGGGGCGTAAATTGGACTAACCCAAACCTCTTAACACAACCCAAGGAGGGTGTTCCTATGACCAAAGAAGAGATGATTACGCACATCGCCGGAGCTTCGGGTATCAGCAAGAAGCAGGCGGGCGACGCTCTGGAGGCGTTCATGGACGGCGTCACCAAGCAGCTCAAGAAAAACGAGAAGATTTCGTTCGCCGGCTTCGGCACCTTCTCCGTGTCGCAGCGTAAGGCCCGTACCGGCCGCAACCCGCAG